>DATILZ010000520.1:0-1886 GCA_035475995.1 Hanamia sp.
TGTTTGCAATGAATTTGGCTGTTAGTTTTGAATTCTTTTTCTGAACATTTAATATCTGCATAGTAAATATGATGATCATCGTAAAATAGAATGATTGCAATCAGTAATCACTGTAACCAGTATTCAATGAGCATCTTTCAAAATTATCTGTTTCAGGTCTAAATCAATACGGAAAAGGATTGATTATTATCATTCTGATTGCTGATGAAAGTCCTTATTTCTCTTTTTTCATCTAATTAACTTTATGCAAAATAAAAAAACGTAATGAAAAATAATATAGATGCTTTGGAAATGCTGGAAAAGGATTTAGAGCAATTTCAAGTCAAAATCGAATCATGGAAGCAATTACTTAACTCCTGGATGGAAGAAAACATTTTGATGAAGAGTATTCTTTCGGACATTCTGAAAAATAATTTTGATCAAAAGTCACTTGAAGAAATAGAGGAATTTCAAACCACATTTATAAGCGAAGATGAATTAATTCATTCATTAAAGAGGGATATTAATGGTTTGGACAAATTACTTTCCATGCGAATATTTGAAGATTGGCAAATGCAAAAGTTTTTCGACTCAAAAACGAAAAATTTGGAGAATGACATTCATAGTTCTACAACCAGGTTTCGCATTTTAAAATCCGCCTTTCACGATTTCAACGTAAAATATCTGTAAAACATGAAAATCAGGAACTTTAAAACGGGGGTTTTTTTTCTATATCGGGCAGTTTTACCTTCTATTGTCGCTTCACCTGTACAGAGTTGACCTTTTAATACAATTACTCAAATAGCATTTACACAAGGAAAATACACCTCTTATTCAAAACTTTATCCTCAATTCAGCAACAACTCAAGTTTTTTTGGGTTTAGAATAACAATGCTCCCATCACTTTTTATATCGATAAGTTTTTCGTTTCGAAAATCGCTGAGGGTTCGTATAAGTGATTCTTTGGCTGTGCCTGCAATAGTAGCAAGGCTTCCGCGGCTTATGATCATTGCATTGGCATCTTCCGTTGTTTCATGGTATTTTTTATATAACATCAAGAGCGCATCGGCTACTTTTCTACGTAATGAATTGTAAGCGATATTTACTAATTGGTTTTCCCTTTCAGAAATATTTTTTGCAAGCAGCTGAATAAATTTCTGCGCTACTTCCTTATTGTTATTGATCAATCCATCAAAATCTTCGCGTGGAATTACAGCCAGTTCTGTTTCTTCCATTACTGCAGCAGAATCTTTATACACCGTGCCTTCCATCATTGCCACATAACCCAAAAAATCTCCCGTGGAAAAAAGCTCTATAACAAGTTCCTTGCCGTCATCATTACTCTTGTAAGTTTTTACTTTTCCTTTTATTACGTAGTAAAGCCAATTTGGGTGATTTCCTTCCGAATAAATAATTTCTTTTTTCTTAAACTTGTTAATGTTTCTGTCTTCAGTCAGCAATTTCATATGATCTTTACCGGTAGATGTTTGCATTAAATATTGCACGCCTTCAATTCCCGGCGATAATTCCTGTTTTAATAATTCCACTTTTTTCAACCGGCTGTCCACTGCATTTAACAGCTCTGTGCCGCTAAAGGGTTTGGTGATATAATCATCGGCGCCCAGTTCCATTCCTTTACGAAAATCGCTACGTTCGGTTTTGGCAGTGAGGAAAATAAAAGGAGTGTTTTTTATGGTATCATTTTTATGAACCGCATGAAGAACACCGTAGCCATCAAGCACAGGCATCATAACATCACAAATGATCAAATCCGGCAAATTCGCAAGAGCTTTTTCAACCCCTATTTTGCCATTTTCCGCTACTATCACTTTGTAGTTGGACAATTCAAGTATTTCTGCAGTATTTTCACGAACATCCGCATTATCTTCAATCAAAAGTATTTTTTT
>DATILZ010000521.1:0-3170 GCA_035475995.1 Hanamia sp.
TGCTGCACAAGGAAAGCCTTACATTCAACCTTTGTATATAATGGAAGATGCACAAAGAGCAGCGGAACATTTTGTAGCAGTCGATTATGGAAAATGGTTTACTATTGATGAAAATGTTCAATTCATGTATCTGGATGCCGGCCATATTATTGGAAGCACAACAGTACATTTAAAAATTACAGAAAATGGTAAAGAAACCCATCTTACTTTTTCCGGTGATCTTGGAAGATACCGCGATGTTATTTTAAAATCGCCACAGGATTTTCCGCAGGCTGATTACATTATTATGGAATCTACTTACGGAAATAAACTGCATGAAGAGATTACCGGCACTCCCGATAAATTGCTGGAATGGATTACAAAAACCTGTTTGCAAAAAAAGGGAAAACTGATCATACCCGCATTCAGTGTGGGGCGGACGCAGGAAATACTTTATTTTTTGAATCAATTGGAAAATGAAAACCGCCTTCCAGATCTTCCTTATTATGTAGATAGCCCGTTGAGCCTGGAAGCAACAGAAGTTGTTGAAAGCTATCCTGAAGATTTTAATAGCCGGGTACAAAAGTTGTTGCAAACTGATCATGATCCTTTTAAATTCAAAGGATTAAAATTTGTAAAATCAGTGGAAGAAAGTAAATCGCTCAATTACCGGCCAGATCCAATGGTAATCATTTCAGCAAGCGGAATGGCAGAGGCAGGAAGAGTGAAGCATCACATCAGTAATAATATTGAAAACAGCAGGAATTCTATTTTATTGACCGGCTATTGCGAACCTAATTCTCTGGGCGGCAGATTGAAATTGCATCCAAAAGAAGTTGGAATTTTTGGCCAGCCGCATGAAGTCCATGCTGAGATCGGAGAAATTCAAAGCATGAGCGCGCATGGAGATTATAACGACTTGTGCCAATGGCTCGCCTGCCAGAATCCGAAAGAAGTAAAGAAATTATTTTTGGTTCATGGCGATTATGATGTGCAATTAGACTTTAAAAACCGCCTGATCAGTAAAGGATTTTTGGATGTAGAAATCCCGGCAAGACATACTGAGGTGGGATTGGGATAGCTTTTTTTAATTTCTTAATTTTATATTTATCGCTAAGCCACTGACTGAAACTTTCCTGTTTTTTGATTTAAAAGTGAAATGATTATATCTTTCCTCTTTGTGGATTCAGGCATATTAAAGCGTCCGGAAAGTAAGCATGAACTGCATACTCATCATTTTCCCAAAAAAATATAACTTTCCCGCTCTTACAGAGAGCAGAAAAAAGAAAAGCTGATTCAATTTATTTTTCAACTGAAATAGAAAAATCAAAAGCAGCAAAGAAAGAAATAAAGGGAATTCCTTTTTTCATTTAAAAACAAAAACCCCGGCTAACTTTTTCAGTCTCCGGGGAAATAAACCAATAGTACGAACACAACAAGAAGGTGAGCTTTGAGCAATCAGCTATGAGCTAAAGGCCAGCCTTTCTGATTGCTGAAAGCTCAAGGCTGATGCTATTTCTAATCCGGTTTCTTTCCATCGAGGAAAGTATTGATGGTGCTGATTTCTGCTTTATTATTTTCATCCGAATTAACGGTATAATTGCTATAAAAATTTTCTACATTGGCGATGGAATTGTGTAATTCCATGTTGCGGCGAAGGTAAGCTGGAACAGACTCAAACTCATTGTTAGGATCCGCTGCGTTTACGTTAAAGGAAAGGTTCCTCAACTTTGCAATGCGTTCCATAGCCCGGCGCTTTTGTTCTCCTGCTTCGTCCGCCATTGGCGGTTCCTCAACAGTTGACTTCATGAATGGCATCGTTTGGTGTACTTTCTTTTCCTGAGTTTCCTCCACCGCATCACTAGAATTTTTCACCACCAGTTGCATTTCTTCGACAGGCTCGTCTTCCTGTTTTGAAATGTTCAACGGGGTTGGTTTATCAAGATTTTCGGATTTGTTGTTCGGCTTTTCTTCAGCATAAATCTGCCTTGGTTTAGCCAAAAAACCGCCTGACGTTTGGACGGTGCTAGCCTCTTTATTAATGTCTTTTTTTTCTGATTGATTTACAGCTTCTGTCTTGTCTTCCGGAACAGAATGAGCTTTCAGAGGTACAGGATTGAAGTCCGAAGATAGTTCGAAACGAACAATTGTTTCAGACGATTTATCAACAGTATTTTTCTCATTCTCAATTCGTGTTTTTACGATATCTGATTGCGGAATTTCTACAATTTTGGGCGCCATTTTCTGTGCTTCTTCATCCTCTTTTTGCAAAAAAGCTGAAACATCTTCTTCTTTTAATGTTTTGAAAACATTTTCTTTTTGAACAACTGCTTTTTCTTTTTCGGTGATTTCATTTTTATTAATAAGTGATTCATTTTTCTCATCAAAAAGAAAAAGGGGCTGGCTGGGCTTCTTTTTTTCTTCCTGTAAAACGACTACCACTTTTTCATTTTCCTTTTTCACTTCTGCAACAGGCTCTTCCTGTTTATCAAAAATCTCTTTATGCTCAAACCCTGTTGCAATCAGCGTTATACCGATTTTATTCTCAAGCGAGCTGTCATATCCCAATCCGAGAATTACGTCAGAATCTTCTCCTGCCTGGGTCAATAAATAACTTTGAATGGTATCTACTTCATCCATGGTAAATTCAAATTCACCTTGTGCAGAATTGATGTTAATCAGTATCCATTTAGCGCCTTTGATGTCATTATCATTTAACAAAGGAGAATTCAATGCCTGCTCAATTGCTTTCTGAGCGCGGTTTTCACCTTCGGCTTCTGCGCTTCCAAGAATGGCTACACCGCCGTTTCTCATTACGGTACATACATCGGCGAAATCCACATTAATCTGGCCGGTACTGTTGATTACATCAGTGATACATTTTGCTGCCGTTGCTAAAACATTATCAGCTTTAGCAAATGCGGCTTTCATTGTAAGATTACCAAACTGGTGACGCAATTTATCATTGCTGATCACTAAAAGTGTATCTACATTTTCTTTTAATTTATTGATTCCTTCCTGCGCCTGAGCAATTCTTTTTTTACCTTCATAACCGAAAGGAGTAGTTACAATTCCTACGGTAAGAATTCCGAGATCTTTACAAATTTTTGCAATGATTGGTGCGCCGCCAGTTCCGGTGCCACCACCCATCCCGGCAGTGATGAATGCCATTTTGGTATTTACTTCGAGAA
>DATILZ010000522.1:0-3237 GCA_035475995.1 Hanamia sp.
TAAATGGTATTTTTATAAAAGAACAACAGGAATAAGAAGCAGCTACCTATTTTCATAAGCGTATGATATACTAACTATGCTCTTATAAATATATTAAACCCTTTGTACATTTTTGCTGAAATGAAAGAAGTATATTGATTGGTGGCTTTTGTAAAGGAAAAACAGAGCGGCGCTGTTAACAGCTCAACAGCAACTTATATAACATAACTGACATAAAGCTATTGGGTAATATTTTAGCTGACCGTAATAATGGACAGCCTATATCAGCGTTTGTAAGGGAAGGCAAGGAATTTAATGAGGATAGCGGCTTTGCAAATAATCACATACCATATAAGCCCCAGTTTCTACAGAGGCTTTTTAGCTTAATCCTTTTTATACTGATTACTTGCATTTTTATTAGTATTTGTATAACTTGGAGTATTGAGAGGGAACCTGTATGCTGTTTAATTGATAGTGCAATATTTTTTGATAAAAATGGATTGACGACATCGGCAATTTAAAGAAGCGAAAGATAAAGAATTAGTAATAAACCATTTATTCATTAGTAAAGAATTGGGGGATGCTCCAATAATAGTGTTATATGCAACTTTAAGAAACGACACACATCTAAAAAACAAATGACTGAAACGAAAAATATATCAAGACGAGAACTAATTAAACAAGGGGGGACTTGCTTTATCAGTTTTAGCTTTACCTTTTCCATTAACAGCATTTTCAAATTTTAACGAAATGACAGATAACAAAAGTTTTGACGTAATCATAGTTGGCGGAAGCTATGCAGGACTTTCGGCAGCAATGGCTTTGGGACGAGCATTAAGAAATGTTTTAATCATTGACAGCAGTTTGCCTTGTAACCGACAAACACCTCATTCACATAACTTCATTACGCAAGACGGAGAAAAACCAAGTGTTATTGCGGAAAAAGCAAAAAAACAAGTGTTGAAATACGACACAGTAAAATTCTTAACTGACCTTGCCGTTAATGGAACGAAAACCGATAAAGGCTTTGAGATTTCAACTCAATCGGGAAAATTATTTTCAGCTAAAAAACTCGTTTTTGCAACAGGCTTAAAAGACATAATGCCAAACATTAAGGGATTTTCTGAATGTTGGGGAATTACAGTAATTCATTGTCCATATTGCCACGGGTATGAAGTAAAGAATCAAAAAACAGGGATTTTAGCAAATGGATATTCTGCATTTCAGTTTGCTCAACTCATTAGTAACTGGACAAAGGATTTAACCATATTTACCAATGGAAAATCGGAATTGACACAAGAGCAAACTGATAAAATCAAAAGACACAATATTTCAATAGTTGAAAGGGAAATTACCTCATTGAAACACAAAAACGGAGTAGTTGAAGAAATAATTTTTTCAGACAATTCAACTTTTGAATTAAAAGCTATCTATTCAAGACCTGCTTTTGAACAACATTGTAAAATCCCCGAATTATTGGGCTGTGAATTGACAGAACAAGGACTTATCAAAGTAGATACATTTCAGAAAACAACAGTGGATAATATATTCGCCTGTGGAGACAATACCAATCCTCTTCGTGCTGTACCATATGCTATATCAACAGGGAATATTGCAGGAGTAGTATTAAATAACGCAATGACAGAAGAAGAATTTTTAAAATGACAATAAAAGCTGCATATAACAAATAAGACTTCGTCGGGCACGTAGTGCCTCCGATAAAGTC
The DNA here is from genome assembly GCA_035475995.1 of Hanamia sp. Taxonomy (GTDB): domain Bacteria; phylum Bacteroidota; class Bacteroidia; order Chitinophagales; family Chitinophagaceae; genus Ginsengibacter. Next base: position 1,706 of record DATILZ010000522.1, read on the forward strand.
TCATGTTGTACAATTGTGGAACATTTTGAATAGCTTCATTAAGCAAAGCAGTACAAACTAACCACAACAAAAAACAGGAATCCCGGATATTTGTTTGTTTGCTGCACTGGACAGAAAAGTAACATAAATTTGAATCTCTAATCTTATCTGCTCTACTTCCTCTTTGTTTCAAAAAGATTGTCAATAAACTGCTGATTATACAACTCTACAGGGTCGCCGGTTATATTGTGATAAATCGCACTGATAAAGATTGTTTTTACCGTACTCATAATGACGCTCATCAGTAGCAGCAACAATACGCCAATGGCTATGCCGGCAATTATATTTATGGCTGATACGGCAAAAGCGATCAAAGCGATAATCGCGATGGCTCCAAGCTGGATAAGTCCAAAACTGAATCCTGCTCCAATACTTTCACCCCATTTCTCTTTCATCAGCATCGCTGATTTTTTGAATGCAGCAATGGGTCCGAGATTTTCATACGCGATGACCGGAACGACAAAAAATGTGGCAACGCTCCATACAATTCCTATAAGGCCGGTAATGATCTTACCCAATGATCCTACGTTTTCCTGTATGATTTTTAAAATGCCTCCAACAATCCCTGCAAAAACTGCCCAGCCAATGATGCTTCCTATACGACTCTTGCTGAACTCAATTCCTTTTTGTACGGTCACTTCTTCACCTTTGAAGTAAAGGGAAGTGCAATGAACCAGAGCCATATTGAAAAATACAATCACAAAATAATTGACAATGTAAAATAAAAAGATGATGGCGTAACTCATTATCCTGCCGGGATTGGAAACGTTATCCAAATCCCATCCGGAAAATCCAAGAAAGGCAATACAGAAAGAAGCCAGGATGACAATTGTTGACACCCCTGAGAGAATAGGAAAAATTACCAGTTGCCGGTTTTCTTTTAAAACTTTAAAGCTGTTAGTCGCAATGGTCCAGCCATTCGAAAATTTGGTCATGAGGTTCATTGATATAGTTTTTGGTAATAAATAATTTATTAAATGTAATACAGCTTTTTCTAAAAACCTAAGCAATATTTTTTGTAGCTACTCTACTCAAAATTTTATGCCTATTGCTTGCCCGCAGTTGGCGCAAGGTTGTGTTGTTTACGCAACCGGGACGCTTGCGCTAACAACCTAAACACAACCTTGCGCCCAAAAACTTTATTAAGCAATAGTAATAACAATGAACTTTTATTTATAAATTTGGCAACGGTTCCGGCAGAAAGAATTCTAATTCCAGTCCTGCATAAATGCGTGGCCGTAAGCTGCTATTTTTATGAAGCTCTCAATTCTAACAACATTTTTGACAAGCATACTTTTCTTTGGCTGTTCTAACGGACAGACAAAGAATAATAATGTGACACATCAAAATAAAGCGATGGATAATTTTGAATACACTTTCAAATCCGCAAACCCTAAAGCACAAGCTTTAATGACCGATGAATTTTATTGGAGCCCAATTGAAGAAACTGCACCATTCGGAAGTGACGATGGTTCCGACGCTGCTTATGGATT
>DATILZ010000523.1:0-2551 GCA_035475995.1 Hanamia sp.
GATTATCCTGCGATCAGAAAGAAGGCACGTTACAAAAGATAAGAAAAAATAAATTTTTCTTCCAGCCTTCCAATTGCCAAAGTGTTGTCAACAGCAGCCATGATAGAGGCTCTTACACTCTTGTATCATCGAATTCCTGGTCACGCTTGTCATCATTTGACCATTCCTGCAAAGCGTCGTGGATCTTTTCACCAAATGATTTCTTTTCTGGTTCCTGCTCTTTGGCGTCGGAAGATTCTTCCAAAGTTGCACTTTTATCATCACTACGATTTTGGCTTATGTTGCCGCCTTCGTTTTCACTAAGCGGATGCCGCAGTAAATGTTGGGTGAGTATCATATTTATTATTTAAAAATGAGAGAATTGAATTAAAGGAAAGTAAGTTCTTTAAATATGATGCTTAAATTTTTGTACCAGCCTTTGAATGAAAACTTCTACTTCCTTTCAGACTTATCACAAAATTGCAAAAACGATTTCTTGAAAACATGCATCCCTTAACAGCAATTAATCGTCAATAATAACCGGCATTAATGTATATATACCGTTTAATAATAATCTTCTTTCAAGTAGCGTTATTATTATGAAATTTTGTTGCTAAATATTAAAAAAAACAAGGAGCCTGCATGTTCGAAGAAACTTTTTACGAAAACGACTTCAATAATTCTATTGGAATCTCTATTAAAGAATTGATGGAATATTATCGCACACTTTGCGAACAATAAAATCATCTGACACATAATTGCAAATAACAGGGTCCGACGTTTTACTTCACTAAATGGAAGGCAGACACGGATCCCCGTTTTTTGAAATAACAATTTCTATAACTAGTAACACACCTGGTTCAAAATTTTCTGCCCCTCTTTTTGCCGGTTTATTCTTCTCTCTATTTTATCGAGGCCTTTTATAAATGCGCCAAATAAATCCACTTTTTCTTCCTCTTCGTAGGGTAAGCCAGTTACCACAACCAACACCATACTTTCAAGATATTTTCTTCCGCCTGGCTTATTAAATAATAATTCTGCTGAACTGGTGTCTCCCCGCGATATTAAATGTATAATCTGTTTTAAATTCTCCATATTCGTTTTACTCTTGTACTTACTGGGTGCAAAGGTCCGGTTCTTTGCCGAAATGAAGTGTTAGGATTTTTAACCGACAGAGAAAAATACGTGGCGATCACACCCATTTATACTCTTAAGAAAACCTTCTTTCTATACATAAAATAAAGGAACAACCATTTAACCAAAACAAAGCAGATGGCCATTACAACAACATTATAAGGGTCACCAACCAATTGCCCCAGCCACTTAAAAAAACCGTTTGTGGTATATTCCCAATTGATGAATTTTCCGGAGATATAGATAAGAATGGAATTCATGCCGATCACTTTAAAGAAAAATGCCCACTGCTTGTATCCCAACACATCAATAACGTAATAAAACGCGGCAAGTAAAAGTAAGCTGATGCCACCGACATGAAGGGCAAAAGAACTTGACCACAAATTTTTATTTATAGGAAAATCAAGATTCCATAACTGGGCAAGTCCTAAGAAAATAATTCCGGTGACAGCAAGATAAAGTGCTTTTTTACTTTGCGTTACCTGTTGATTTTTTAGAAGCGTTCCTGCCAGTATTCCTAAAAGACCTGTACTGATAGCAGGTATTGTCGATGCCAGTCCTTCGGGATCGTGAATGCCAAGATATAATTTTCCTGGCAGGATAGTGCGATCTATGTAAGATGCAAAGTTTCCCTGCATCGTCAGATCACCTGCCGGAAAGCCGGGAGCAGCATTAAATTTAAGCAGAAGCCAGTAGCCAACCAGTAAAGACGCAAACCAAATAATTTGTGTGCGCCGACGGCTATATAAATAAATGATGTTTGCAAGCATGTAAGCGATACCTATTCTTCCTAAAACCGACGCAAACCGGGTATCGTGTATAGGCTTTATTTGTAACCCGTTATTCACTACGATTCCTAATAATACGAGTATCAGACCTCTCTTTATAACGCGTAGCAGCAATTCACGCTTTGATTTGCCTTTTTCAAGTTCTCTGCCTACCGAGAAAGGAGTCGCAACGCCGGCGAGAAAAAGAAACAACGGGAAGATAAGATCGTAAAGATGAAAGCCATTCCAGTCAGGATGCGTCAATTGGTTAGAAACTGCTCCCCATACCGGAGACCCTGTTGCTTTTGCAAGTGCATGAAAGATTTCTTCGGCTCCCATAATCCAGAACATATCAAAACCCCTTAAAGCATCGAGCGAATAAAGACGTTGATGAGCCTGGATTTCTTTCTTAAGAGGGGGTAACTCGTCGTGCTTTGTTTGCAGCACTTTGTGAATTCCATCTACCTGATTTGAGATCATAGCGATTGTTTTTTTACGGGTGTTTTTTAAACAAGTGAGAATTTACGAGGAAGTTAAAATAAAAATACAGGAATACAGGAATTTATTGGTTTAAATTTTTAAAGCCAGTTTTTATCCATCTTTTTGCCATTGCGCTTTATTTAAGGCATATATGGATAATTGTAGTTTATATTATACCATTCATTTCAAAT
>DATILZ010000524.1:0-3374 GCA_035475995.1 Hanamia sp.
ATGTTCTTTTATTTTGTCAATGCATTGAAAACATTTATCAATAAAATCTTTGAAATCTAAAAAATCGCGTGCAGGATAACCGCAAATACACATTTCGCTGAAAACGATAAGATCGGCATTTTCACTTTTTGCAACTTTAATCGCATCAATTATTTTATCGGTATTTTTTTCAAAATTACCGATGTGATAATTTTGCTGGGCAAGGAAAATTTTCATGTTGTAAATTTAAGCAGAATAAAATGTTGAATAGTTTTTCATTTAACAAAATTCTGTTTACTTTTTTGCTTTTATTTGGGGTATGAGAAAAATTTTTATTCCATTCTTTGCCGCAGTTATTTTTTTTTCGTGCAAAAGCAATAATAATATTCCTGACGTTTCTTCTATAAAAATCAATCTTGAAACCAGAAGATTTGAACATGATTTTTTTGCTATCGACACTTCCAAAGTTGCGGAATCCATGAAATCAATTTTGGCAAAATATCCGGATTTCCTACCGGCTTTTACAGCTAATATTTTAGGATTGGACCTGGATAGTTTGCTCGTTCCAAACAATGTACAGGATCACGCGATTCGCATGTTTATTCATGATTATTCGCCGATAAAAGATTCTTCTGATTTGCTTTATAAAAATTTTTCGAAAGAAAGCGACGCGATAAAAAAAGGTTTGCAGTTTGTAAAATATTACTTTCCTCAATACAAGCTTCCTGAATCAGTCATTACTTTTATCGGCCCAATCGATGCCAACTTTGAAACTTCTTTTGGCGTCCAGGGCGATATACTTACTACAAAAAGTTTTGGTATTGGCCTGCAGCTTCACATGGGAAAATATTTTTCATTTTACAGAAGTACAGAAGGCCTGGAGCAATATCCGGATTATCTTTCTAACAATTTTGATGCGGCACACATTCCCATAAACTGTATGCGCAATATTGTGGATGATATGTTTCATGATAAAAGCACGGGAAAAGCGTTGATAGAGCAGATGGTTGATAAAGGAAGAAGAATGTATCTTCTCATAAAATTTTTGCCTTATACACCCGAATCTGATTGCATGAATTACACAAAAGAGCAGATGAAGGATTGTTATAAAAATGAAGCAGTGATTTGGGATTTCTTTTTGAACAATGATCTTTTGAATAAAACCGACCAAAACATTGTACAAAATTATATTGGCGAAAGCCCAAAAACACAGGAACTGGGCGAAGATGCGCCGGGAAATATTGGAACTTTTTCCGGTTTGCAAATCGTGAAAAAGTTTATGGAAAAATATCCGGAGACAAGCCTTTCAGAATTGATGAAAATGGGTGTAAGAGAAATTTATGAAAAATCGAAATATAAACCAAGAACCTAAAGAAATAAAACCAGGAAGATTTATTTGAAATTTATGAATTAAACGAGGTTATCGGAAACCTTCTTGGTTTGAATCAATCTTAATTCAATTTTGCAGGAACAATCATTTCAAACGCCGGGATATTAATGATAAAAGTTTGTTTATTGTGGCTGTTTTCCATAAAATATAATCCGTGCATTTTTCCCATTTCGCTTCGCAAATTGCATCCGCTCACATATTGGTATTTTTCACCCGGGTTGATGACGGGCTGAATGCCAATCACGCCTTCTCCTTCTACTTCACGATGCTCTGTCGTACTGTCGAAAATGTACCAATGTCTGCGTAATAATTGTACCGGAAATGAATTGCTGTTTTCGAGTGTGATGCGATAAGCAAACATATATTCGCTGCCGCTGGGATTGCTATATTCAGGCTGATAAAACGTTTCCACGCTCACTGTTACGCCTTCTGATATTTTGGAGTTCATGGTATTTAGGTTAATGATAAAGTTATTAAAACTGCTGAATTAAATAAATTAAATTTTTCTTGCTTTACTGTAACCATTCTTTAAAAGCCATTGCAAAATTTTTTCACGGTGATCACCCTGGATAATGATTTCATTGTCTTTGGCTGACCCTCCGCTACCACAAAATGTCTTTAATTTCTTTGCAATAGTTTCTATTTCATCCTCTTTCATAGAAAAGCCTTTTATAATGGATACTGTTTTTCCACCGCAGTGTTTTTTATCCAAAACGACTTTTAATAACTGCTCGTCCGGCAATAAAAAATTTTCATTTTCTTCCTCATGCTGCGGTTGAAAATTAGGTGCGGTTGAGTAAACAATTCCACCACTATTATATAACTTTTTCTTCGCCATTTTATTGTGTAATTTCTGCTTTTAAACTAAGGTCCAAACTTTTTGCCTGGTGTATAATTGCGCCGCTGGAAATGTAATCAACACCGGTGGCAGCATACGTTTCAATATTGTCAATGGTGATTCCGCCACTAGCTTCCGTTTCATACTTTCCGCCAATTATTTTTAAGGATTCTTTAATTTTTTCAGGCGAAAAATTATCGAGCATAATCCGGTTTATTTTCCCGGTATCCATTATTCTTTTTATGTCATCAATTGTTCTTGCTTCTACTTCAATTTTTAATCCCGGTTTTTTTTCCTGAACATATTGCCACGCTTTGTTAATTGCTTTTTCAATACTACCGCAATAATCAATATGATTGTCTTTCAGCATGATCATATCGTACAAACCAAAACGGTGATTTAGCCCACCCCCGATTCTTACGGCTTCTTTTTCCAGCAAACGGAAATTTGGTGTGGTTTTCCGCGTATCCAGCAACCTGGTAGAATAACCTTTCAGTTTATCGGTATATTGCTTAGTAAGAGTGGCAATTCCGCTCATTCGTTGCATGCAGTTCAGCACAAGTCTTTCGCACGAAAGAATCGTATGAATTTTTGCATTTACTTCGAAAGCAATTTCTCCAAAATGCATTTGATCACCATCCTGTTTAAACTTTTTTAAAACCGAGGATGGCTGAACAAAAGAAAATATTTTTTCAGCAACGTCCACGCCGGCAAGAAGTCCTTCGTCTTTTATTTTAAGGATTGCTTTGCCATTTGCATTTTCGTGTATGCATGATCGTGATGAATGGTCGCCATCCCCAATATCTTCTTTTAATGCATTTGAAATTAATTCTTCCAGCTGTTGTTGATAATTTTCATTATGGATCATGGAACAAAAATATAAAATCAATGTTACACTGTTTTTCGAAAAGAAGTACTAAAATTTCCTTTCTAAAAATATTTATCAATGGTAACCCCATAAGTGATCAGTAAGTTTTCCCGGTTCGTCCTGCTTATTTTATTGTAACTCATTGCCGCATTGATTGCAAGCCATTTATTCAGTTTTACAGAAAGCTGGTTATTAAATTTAAGAATATAATCTTTTAAAGAGATCAAAGATGGTTGTATGAAATTTGCACCTTGGAGAATAACGGTATTTTTATAAGTCCATTTGTATTTTACCCTGAA
>DATILZ010000525.1:0-12154 GCA_035475995.1 Hanamia sp.
AAAACCGGTCAATATGAGTTTTTATATTTTCTTTAAGGTCAGCCTTATAGTTACCGTCTCTGCTTGGAAGAAACTCTGTCAAAAGAATGAAATTTTGCATTATAAAAACAGCAGAAACTCCTAATAAGAAATATTGAAGCGCAATGTAAAGTCCTTGAGATAAATATTGTGAGTTTTCAATGTCTTGGTTACTGAAAACTCTTATGATATTGTCAATTGCAAATGCAAACATTATTACCGTACTCCAAATACTTAATGTTAGTCTTATATTTTTTGTAAGTTTTATGTCTGTCAAGGCGTTTAAAATTGAAAATGCTGTAAAAATAAATGCAATAGTCAACAGCGTAATAGCAAACCAATTATGATAGTTTGTAAAACCGTAATCAACAGTCCAGTATATAAATGACAGTGACAATAAAAGAGTAATTCCTTCAGTTAATTTTATCGTTACTTTATTCTTATTGAAGATTGCAAATATCAATGTAAAAAGGAAAATGAAATAATATGGCCAACTTTCTATGTGATTTTCAAAATTGTAGTAAACTTCCCGTTTTCCAGGCAAAAAGTTAAACATGCTAAAAAAATACGCACCGATAAATATTCCAACTACAGTTTTCCATTTGTCTGAAACTCTAAAACTTTCATAAAGAAGTCCTGCAAATAAAGCAAGTAGGCTAACTGAAAATAGTTTTCTGTTGCTCAAGGAAGTTCTATAGCCGATATAAATTGTCAGCGCAAGGCCAAAAATGCTCAATAGTATAATTATTGGTGTCAAGTCAAAGCCTGCTGATTTCCTCTTACTCTTAATTTTTCTGTTCGAAGTCAAAGTTTTGTTTTGGGTCTTGTGGTCAATTACAGCTAACACGCAAATATATATTATAAGACGACTCTATTTTAGCTTTTTCTAAAAAAATCTTTATTGATAATGAACTATTTAATGTTATACTTTTTGTATTGTCGTTAGTACAATCCGTTTTTAAATTTCCGCCTTATTGGTCTCACAAACAAGTTTATATGGGGAGGTAACATTTGTATTTCTCAATTACACGCAACTGACACTTTCTAACTCCTCATTTCACTACCCTTTTTTCTATTGTTTACTTGCGTTAATCCAATTACCAATCCATGGTAATATTTTTATTTAATTCAAGAACCGCCTGATGAGGAAACCCCGGCTACATACCTGGATTACTACTTCATTCAGCCTTCTTTCATTATTCGATTCCTTTTCTCCTGCTCTTTACCCCCCCTTAAGCACGTACTTTATACTAAAGCATTACCTTCTTCGTTATTGATAGTGTTCCACTGCATTACCACTGCATTAAATTAATGCAGTGGTAATGCAGTGGAACCAGAAAAGGTATGAAGCAGATAGCGGGCAGGCGTAACGCAATAGATTATTAATCAAAATAAAATAAACAATGGCACGCGTAACAGATGTTTTTGTAGAAGGTTCAGTCGAAAATATTATCTTTTACCGCAGAATGGGCAAAAGCTGCGCCCGCATTAAAAGAAGCCATATTAATCAAACAGAGGCTACTAAAAAGAGGGGGATCAATTTTGGTGTGGCCGCAAGGGCCTGTAAAGGATTGCGTTCCGGACTGCGGAAGGTGATGCCTTGCCCTACTGACAGAAGTATGCAAAGCAGGTTTGCCGGATCCATCGCCAAATGGTTGGGCGTATCAAATCCGGATGAGTTACCCTCATCTGACAAAGTACCTTACGTTAGCACTTTTGAGTTTACCACTGGAGGTGCATTTCATGGGCGGTTTAAACCGGCGGTCACCGTTACCCGGCCAGAAAATAACCTGGTAACGGTAAGCATAGAGGCTTTTGTGCCGACTTTCCAAATCTCTGCTCCTGCAGGTACGGTTTCCATAACGTTGATAGTATCCGTTGCAGGATGCCTTTTGAAAAACGGAGACGCGACAGACAGCGACACGCACAGAATAGAAATACCGTATAATAATGTGGAAATACCGGCACAAACGCTGCAATTTCATATCCCTATACCTGCACAAAGCCTTACTGTTACTGCTGCACGCCTTATTTATAATGAAATAAAAAACAATCAATTGTACCCGATAGAAAATGAAAGATTTATGGCAGCAGGAATTATTAATGCAAGATTTGATTCTTAATAACGAAAGAAAAGATTTTCCCTTTTTTGCAAAGGAACCGAAGAGCCAAATGTATTCTGCGGATAAATAAAATCCCCTTGCCGGGGAATGTATTAAAAAATGGGTGGATGATGGGGCTCGAACCCACGACCCTCAGAATCACAATCTGATGCTCTAACCAACTGAGCTACAACCACCGTGTATTTTGGAAGAGCAAAATTAATTAAAATTTTCGTGTAAAAAACAATTCACGGATAATTGAAAGAATTCTTTTTTAAAGCCTGTGTTTCATTCTTCTGAAGCAGAAAGAATTACAAAAGGTTTTGCAGATAAGGAAACGAGAACCATAGCAAGAAGTTTTTTTCCTGAAAATTACGGTAGAAATCCCTCCAGATTAGTAGTATTTTGATGTTGCATAAATATTATATGTTAATCTCAATCACCGCTTGCTCTTTTTAAAATACCACTCATATATAATTAAAAATTTCTTGTCAAATTATCATTTGAGATTTGCACCCTGATTTTAAAAAAATAAACCGTTCACGATGAAGATCACAAAAATTTACTTTACACTTTTAGCATTATTTATTTCTGCTGCAGCACTCGCCCAATACCCACAAGCTGGCAACCGGCCAGCCGGTGGACGAAACATGAACCTTGGTCACTTCTATGGAAAAGTTATCGATGGCAATACAAATAAACCTATAGAAGCTGCTTCTGTGCAACTTTCAAGAAGTGTGATGGATACAGTAACAAAAAAGCGCACCAATAAAATAGTGGCAGCGATGCTTACCGACAAAAAAGGTGAATTCAGCATAGATAAATTGCCGGTTTTTGGTACTTATAATCTTTTAATCAGTGCGGTGAGCCACGCTCCTTACAATGATCAGATCTCTTTCAATTTAAAAATGAACGGCGCCGATATGAGCCAGATGCTCAATGCTATTGATAAAGATCTGGGCAATATAAAATTACTGCCTGAGGAAAAACAATTGCAGGGTGTAGTGGTTACGGCAAATAAGCCTATCATGCAGATGAATATAGACCGTAAAGTATTTAATGTTGACAAAAGCCTTACCAGTACTGGTGGAACGGCTGTAGATGTAATGAGAAATGTACCTTCGGTAAATGTGGATATAGATGGAAATGTAACGCTCAGAAATGCAACACCACAGATCTTCATTGACGGGCGGCCTACTACCTTAACACTGGATGAAATACCGGCGGATGAAATTGAAAGCATTGAAATCATTACCAATCCTTCTGCCAAATTTGATGCTTCCGGTGGTGGCGCTGGTATCCTGAATATCGTAATGAAGAAAAATAAAAAACCAGGTTATAATGGTAATTTAAGAGCGGGCGTGGATACAAGAGGCGGAACAAACCTGGGTGGAAATATTAATATCAAGCAGGGAAAAATAAACTTTTTTGCCAGTGGAAACTATTTTCATTTTAAATCTAAAGGCACTATAACCAATAATCGTATAGACGACGTAAACGGCATTAAAGCTTTCCTTTACCAAAAAGGCAACCCAACCAATGATGGCCGCATGGCAGGTGGTAATATTGGTTTTGATTATTTCATGGACAATAGAAATACGTTTACAGTTTCCGGTGGTATCAGGCAGGGGAAATTTGGAAATAATCAATTTTTGAACATCATAAGAGATACAACATCAAACGGCATTACCGATCACAATACCGGCACGAGCAACAGTGTTGGAAACTTTACCTGGAACAATTATAATGGCAAATTAAGCTTCAAACATAATTTTGCGAAGCCAAATAAAAACATCACTGCAGATGTGAATTATGATTACAGCAAAAACTCTAATCTGCAGGATATTGGCACACAATATTATAATGCAGATGGTTCACCAAACGGTCCTTTTACAGATCAAAGAACTTCAGGAAGCGGAACGAGTGATAATCTGACTATTCAAACAGATTATTCAAATCCAATTACTGATAAAATAAAACTGGAAGCTGGTCTGAGAGGCGCTATCAGAAACTCTAACAGCGACAACCTGAATTTTCTGATGGATAACACTACCGGAAAATATCTGAATCTTCCGGCATTGAACAGCAAATATAAATACACCGACCAGGTATATGCAGGCTACGTTACTTTTTCCCAAAAAATAAAAGACTTTACTTACCAGTTGGGTGGAAGAATTGAAAGTTCAAAATACTCCGGATCGCTTGTTGATTCCAATCAAACATTCAGCAATTCTTTTCCATTGAGCTTCTTTCCAAGCGTATTTTTAACCCAAAAAATAAATGATAAAGAGGATATACAATTAAATTATTCGCGCAAAATAAACAGGCCTAATTTCTGGCAACTGATTCCTTACTATGATTTCAGTGATCCGCTGAACATCAGTGTGGGTAACGCTTCACTTGTTCCTGAGTTTACAAATTTGTTAGAACTTTCGTACGATGTTAATTTCAAAAATGGTAATAATATTATTGCCACAGCATATTACAGGGGAACCAACAATTTGATTTCACGTTATCAATATTGGGCTAAAAATCCAAATCCTGCTTATAACGATTCTGTATTTATTTCTTCTTATGTAAATGCGAATAGTTCCGAAGCCTATGGGTTGGAAGTGACCTCAGTAAATAAACTGGCTCCATGGTGGGATTTAACCACCAACGTCAATTTTTATAACTCAAAAATCAACGGAAGTAATCTTGGAGGTGCTAATCTTACCAATCAAAAGTGGAGCTGGTTTGGAAAGATAAACAGTACTTTTAAACTGCCTTCAAATATTTCTTTCCAGATTACCGGTGATTACACCAGCAAAACCATCTTACCTCCGGGCAGAGGCGGTGGAGGCGGCGGTCATTGGGGTGGTGGAAATTTATCTACTGCAAATGGATACTCATTGCCAATTTATGGATTTGATGCAGCACTGAAAAAAGATTTTCTGAAAGATAAATCACTGTCTGTTTCAGTAAGCATGAATGATATTTTCCGTACCAGAATTACAAAGATTCATTCTGAATCAAATCTGTCAAACAAGATTTATTCTGTACAGGATATAGAGAGGCAGCGTGATCCGCAAAGAGTGAGGTTGAACCTGAGCTGGCGTTTTGGTAAAGCTGACTTTTCTCTTTTCAAACGTAAAAACATGAACGACCAGGGTGGGCAGACAGATATGCCGCCTGCCATGCAGCAATAAAACTTTTTATTTTCAATAGAACTTTTCGAAAAATAGCCGGTAAATTACCGGCTATTTTTATGAGAATATTAAATGATAGTAAACAAACAAATAAGGGTAATCGTTGTTTATAGTTTTTTAAAATGAGCCTTTGAAATAAGGAATTATGAAAAGAAATGATTTTTTTATATCAGTGCATTTACCAGGCTTTTCTTTTTCTTTTCTGTGATGATAGCAAGGCTGTTTATTCTTTTGATCGTATTGATTTTTGTTTTAGAAATGTCATAATTCATTTGCAAACGCAATAAAACTTTTGCATCCACCTTTAATACTTCTTCTAACTTTCGGTAAACTCCAGCGTGCAATTTCTTTTCCCTTTTAAAACTTCATTAATAATATTTGTTGCTACCCCGGTAAGTTTTGATAATTCCCTTTGAGAAATGTTTCTATAATCTATTTCTTCTTTGATCAATTGTCCCGGATGATATAAATGGGGAGGATAGTAGTTCAGACTTTTTGAAACGGAGAAATCTAAAATCTATCAGTAAACAATAAACAAAATTACCTAACTCACCTTCACTGCCACAGAATGTACCGCAGAAGCCATTTCCATAATCAGCGATTCATCTTTTTCGATTGCGTTGCCTACAACAATTATATCAGCGCCGGCTTTGCAATTCAGATAAGCTTTTTCAGGATCAGTAATGCCACCACCGATAATTAACGGAACTTCAATAGCATGCGCTACCAATTCAATCATACTTTCTGTAATTGCCCTTTTGGCGCCGCTTCCTGCATCCATGTAGATTAATTTCATCCCAAGCATTTCACCTGCCATTGCCGTACACATCGCTATTTCATTTTTATCGGCAGGTAATGGCGCCGCATTGGAGATGTATGAAACTGTTGTGGGTGCGCCGCCGTCTATCACCATATAGCCAGTACTCATTATTTCGAGGCCGCTTTGTTTTATAGCAGGAGCGCTTACTACATGCTGCCCAATCAGCAATTCAGGGTTCCTGCCACTGATGAGTGAAAGATAAAGCAGCGCATCGGCATATTTTGAAACCTGTGTGGAACTGCCGGGGAAAAGTATTACAGGAATGGCGCAATTTCTTTTAATAAACTGAACACATTCGTCTAAATAGTTGGAAATTACCAGGCTTCCTCCCACTAAGAAATAATCAACTTTTGCAGCAACAGCGAGGCGGATCAGTTGCTCCATTCTTTCATCATTTACTTTATCCGGATCAATCAAAACGGCAAAAGACTTTCTACCTTTTTGTTTTCTTTCACATAGGGAGGGGTATATTTCTTTCAACTTCATTTAGGAATGGGTTATATGCAAAAATGGATTTTTTTTCCGTCTTATAAAAATTACCGGTACAAATTACGAATTAATTGGAATGAACTGAACAATAAAGGCTACAATGATTGAAAATGTACTTTCAAAAGCCAATACAAATTTTTAATTAAAGGTTGCCAGCGTTTGTATATGTATTTTTAAAATAAAATCAGGCAAAAAAGGTTGGCAACCTTCCTGTGAATCTGTACTTTTATTCTATGGTAAATGTTTTAAACGAAATAAAATTTAAGACAGCACGTAGCGGCGGGGCAGGTGGCCAGAATGTGAATAAAGTGGAAACAATGGTGGAAGGCGGATTTCATGTAGCATCATCCCAAATACTGACTGATAAACAAAAGGAGATGATTCTTGAAAAACTGGCGAATAAAATTACCAAAGATGGTTATCTGATCGTAAAAAGCCAGAAGGAAAGAACGCAATTGGGCAATAAAGAAGATGTGATCGTAAAAATGCATTTACTGATAGCAAATGCATTAATAAAAACGAAAAAACGCAAACCCACCAAACCTACCAAAGCATCAAAAGCGAAAAGAATTAAAAAGAAAAAAGAAAAAGGAATTATAAAAGCCGGGAGAAAAAAGGTGATTGATTTTTCTGACTAAACCAGGAAGGTTTTTTCAGACCCTTATTCTTTTCAAACTTTCAAAAAACCTTCCTGGTTTTAGTGAATCTTCAAGCCAGCAAAGCAAACAAATAAACCCTATTCCTTTTTTCAATTTTATAAAATTAAATTTGCCTCTTTTTAAACCAAATATTTTTTGAGCAGCATAAAAAAATTAGCAGGACAAACGATGTGGTACGGTGTCAGTTCCATTGTCGCACGGTTTTTATTTTATTTACTCACTCCTTATTTTACTTTAAAATTATCTGTATCAGGTTACGGCGATATGAGCCTGATGTACGCTGCCATTCCTTTTTTGAATGTGATCTTTACTTATGGCCTTGAAACCGCATACTTTCGTTTTGCAACAAAAGAGGAATTCAAAAAGGACATTTACAATACGGCAATCATTTCTATTTTATCCAGCACAGCTTTGCTCGCGTCTCTGTTGATTATTGCAAGATCATCTATAGCGCATCTTTTGCGATTAGACAATCATCCGGAATTCATTACTTTTTCCGCGCTCATTATCGCTTTTGATACTTTAGCCACGTTACCTTTTGCAAAATTAAGATTGGAACAGAGGCCAAGGAAATATGCATTGATCAGAATCGCTTCCATCGTTTTACAAATTGCAGTTACTTATTTTTTATTGTCTGTTTGTCCGAGGTTGGCAAAGGAAAATCCAAATGGTTTTTTTGCTACTTTTTATAACCCGGATTATGGAGTTGGTTACATAATTATCGCTAATCTCATCGCTTCATTTTTCTCTTTAATTCTTTTGTACAAAGAATTCTTTTCTTTTAAATTTCAATTCAACAGGAAAGTTTGGACCACGATGATGATTTATTCAATGCCATTGATCATTGCCGGATTTGGAGGAATGATCAACGAAACATTCGATCGTATTATGCTTTCGTGGCTTGCTCCCGTAAAAGATATTACTGCGGCGAAAGACCAGGTGGCGATTTATTCCGCCTGCTATAAATTATCTATTCTGATTACTTTATTTATCCAGGCATTTCGCATGGGCGCAGAACCATTTTTTTTCAAACAGGCAGAAGGTCAAAATCCGCAAAAAGTATATGCACGGGTAATGAAATTTTTTGTAATTACGATTACCGTGATGTTCCTTGTCGTTGCTTTATATATTGATATCTGGAAATATTTTTTAAGTACCGATCCGAAGAAATTACAAATTTATTGGACAGGCCTGAAAGTGGTTCCCATCCTTCTTTTGGCGAATATGTTCCTGGGGATTTATTACAACCTTTCTATCTGGTACAAACTGACTCATAAAACCATTGCAGGCGCTTATATCACTTTGATTGGCGCAGGATTAACGCTATTCATAAATTTTATTTTCATTCCTTATTTCGGTTATATGGCTTGCGCGTGGGCTACATTCCTTTGTTATTTCAGCATGATGGTAATCTCATTTATCTGGGGACAAAAAGATTATAAAATTCCTTACGCCTGGAAAAAACTAAGCGCATATATAGTAATTGTCGTGCTTTTATTTTTTGTTCATCGTGCGTTTACTCATTTCTTCGCAGGAAATATTATCAACTTTATTTCGGCGACCTTTCTGTTATTATTATACATCTGGTTTGTATTAAATGTAGAATGGAAAGAGTTTCAGAAAATGCCCGTTGTTGGAAAATATTTTAAAGAAGGAAACGTCTTGATAAGAAGAAGATAAACATTTGATTTTGAAAAAATGTAAATAAGCATCCAATTACTGCCTCCTGATTTCCCTTCCTGATTTTTACAGACAACAACTTAAATCATTATCTTCATGCCAACATGCAGAAAATATGAAAATTGCAAAATATCAACTTAAAGCCGGGTATGAACTTTTAAGCTATGAATTTATTAGTGAGGGGTCAAAGGGATTAATTACAAAGCGAATACAATTTACACTTGTAAACAGACAAGGAGTTTATAATCTTGCTTTTGGTGACAAAGACTCAGTTACAGGTGAAATAGACGACAAAGTGGTTAGCAACAATGGAGATAGCGAAAAAGTATTAGCGACAGTTGTAAGTGCTGTATTCGCTTTCTTTGATCAACATCCTAATGCCTGGATTTTTGTAACAGGCAGCACAGTAGCGCGGACACGGCTTTATCAAATGGGTATTTCTAAATATTATGACGAAATAAGTGATGAACTTGAAATTTACGGGCAGATTGAGGAAGATTGGTATCTTTTTGAAAAGAACACTGATTATCTTGCATTTCTTACTAAATTAAAAAATGCTTAAATTTGAACTATGAAGACTATTCAAGAACTTAATGAAAGTAAAGTTCCAATTGTAATACTTGACAAATCCCTGGACAGGTTAAACGATGTTGTGCTTTTCCCTGAAAAGGTTGAAAAGGCAAAAGCAACTATTGCCAAAATTGGACTACCAAAAAAGCAAATGAAAGGCCACTAAAATAAATAAGGCTTGCTCTCACACTTCCTGGTAGTTTCCTCTTGAACAACTTGTGCAATTTTTCGTAAACAGAGGATTTAGCAAATAATTATTGTGCAAAACTGAAATAAACCTTTTTGAATTGTTGTCTTTTTGGCGCTATCATCTTACCTTTGCCGCCAAATTGAAATAAGGACTTTTTTAATAAAAATTTTATGGCAAATACCGGAAAAATAAAACAAATTATCGGCGCTGTTGTGGACGTTCATTTTGAAGGCGAAAACCAGCTTCCGCAAATATTTAACGCATTGGAACTTACCAGGGAAAATGGCGACAAACTTATTTTGGAAGTTCAGCAGCATCTGGGTGAAGACAGTGTTCGTACCATTGCAATGGACAGTACAGAAGGGCTGAAACGCGGAATGGACGTAGTAGATACCGGTTCGCCAATCCTGATGCCGACAGGCGATGATATTAAAGGACGTTTATTTAATGTGACCGGAGATGCAATTGATGGTTTGCCACCTGTAAGCAAAAAGAACGGTCGTGCGATTCATGCGAAGCCGCCATTATTTGAAAATCTGAGTACTGCAACAGAAATATTATTTACCGGAATTAAAGTAATTGACCTTATCGAACCTTATGCAAAAGGTGGAAAGATTGGTTTGTTTGGTGGTGCCGGAGTGGGCAAAACCGTATTAATTCAGGAATTGATCAATAATATTGCAAAAGCATACAGTGGCTTGTCCGTATTTGCAGGTGTGGGCGAAAGAACCCGTGAAGGAAACGACCTGATGCGTGAAATGATCGAAGCAGGTATCATGAAATATGGTGATAAATTTATTCACAGCATGGAACAGGGCGGATGGGATCTGGATACGGTGAATATGGAAGAATTAAAAGATTCCAAAGCGACTTTTGTATTCGGACAAATGAATGAACCACCGGGAGCAAGAGCACGTGTGGCTTTGAGCGGATTGACAGTAGCAGAATATTTCCGTGATGGTGATGGTACCGGAAAGGGAAGAGATATTTTATTCTTTGTAGATAACATTTTCCGTTTTACACAGGCTGGTTCTGAGGTTTCGGCTTTATTAGGACGCATGCCTTCTGCAGTAGGTTATCAGCCAACGCTTGCTACAGAAATGGGATTGATGCAGGAAAGGATTACTTCTACAAGAAACGGTTCTATCACATCGGTTCAGGCGGTTTATGTACCTGCGGATGATTTAACTGATCCGGCTCCTGCAACAACTTTTGCGCATTTGGATGCAACAACTGTATTAAGCAGAAAGATCGCTGACCTTGGAATTTATCCGGCTGTGGATCCATTGGATTCTACTTCAAGAATTTTGTCTCCGGTGATTGTGGGTGATGAGCATTATGATTGTGCAAACAGGGTGAAACTGACATTACAACGTTATAAAGAATTACAGGATATTATCGCGATTCTTGGTTTGGATGAATTGAGCGACGAAGATAAATTAACCGTAAGCCGTGCACGTCGTGTTCAGCGTTTTCTTTCCCAGCCTTTCCATGTAGCAGAGCAATTTACAGGATTGAAAGGGGTGTTGGTTTCTATTGAAGATACCATCCGCGGTTTTAATGCGATTATGGATGGTGAAGTGGATGAATATCCGGAAGCAGCATTTAACCTGGTCGGAAATCTGGAAGATGCAATTGCAAAAGGTAAAAAAATGATGGAAGCGGCAAATTCGTAGAAAGTAGTAAGATGAGAGTAGAAAGTAGCAAGACAAGAAGCAACAAGCATTATATCAATTAAAACATTGCTTATGAAAATTCATAATTTCAAAGAATTGATAGTTTGGCAAAGGGCTATGGATCTTGTGGTACTTACTTATCAATTAACTGGTTTTTTCCCTAAAGAAGAGAAATACGGTTTAATTTCTCAGATTCAACGTTGCGCTGTTTCAATACCTTCTACATTGTAGAAGGAAGCGGCAGAGTTTCTACCAAAGAATTTCAGCATTTTATCAGTATTGCCTTAGGTTCGTCTTTTGAATTAGAAACACAAGTGATTCTTGCATTCAGATTCAATTATATTTCTGAGAAACAGATGTCTGAATTTGATTTATCGGTTCGTCCAGTTCAAAAAATGTCTTATGGCCTATATGATAGTTTAGAAAAAAAACAATAAAAGAATAAGTCTTGAAATGGGTTCCATTTTTACTACTTACTACTAAAATCTTAATACTTACTGCAAGTCTTGAAGTCGGGTTTTCTTCTTGCTTTCTTGCTACTTGCTACTAAAATCTTAATACTTCACTTTATGAATTTAGAAATATTAACACCAGATAAGAAAATTTTTAGCGACGATGTTTATGGAGTACAACTTCCGGGCATTGGCGGTATTTTTGAGGTTTTGGATAAGCATGCTCCAATTGTGAGCGCTTTGAAAGCCGGAAAACTAAAAATTCTTAAAGATAAAAATGCCACTTCACTCTATACAATTCAGGGTGGTT
>DATILZ010000526.1:0-2435 GCA_035475995.1 Hanamia sp.
CTGGATTGCGGAATATGTTTTGGCAGGATATGGAACCGGCGCTATCATGGCGGTCCCTTGTGGTGACCAAAGAGACTTTGATTTTGCAACTCATTTTAATATTCCGATCACCAACATAATTGGAAAAGATTTTAATGGAAAAGAAGCCAATCCAACAAAAGATGCCATTCTTGAAAATTCAGGGTTCTTAAATGGAATGATCATGAAAGATGCATTGCCTGTTGCGATCAATAAAATAGAAGAACTGGGCATTGGAAAGCGAAAAGTAAATTACAGAATGCGTGATGCCGGCTTCAGCCGCCAGCGCTATTGGGGTGAGCCATTTCCAATTATCTGGAGTGATGGCATTGCAATTCCAATGGACGAAAAAGAGCTTCCTTTGGAATTACCTTTTGTAGAAAAATATGGCCCTGGGAAAAATGGCGAAGGTCCGTTAAGTAATCTTACTGATTGGGTAAATGCAAGCAATGGAAAACGTGAAACCTCTACCATGCCTGGCTATGCCGGTAGCAGTTGGTATTTTCTTCGTTACATGGATCCGCACAACAATGAAACCTTTGCTGACAGAAAAGCAACTGATTATTGGAACCAGGTGGATGTGTACATCGGCGGAACAGAACACGCAGTTGGGCATTTATTGTACAGCCGTTTGTGGACAAAAGTTTTGTATGATTTAGGGTTAATAAGTTTTGAGGAGCCATTTAAAAAATTGGTCAACCAGGGAATGATTCAGGGAAGTAGCAGATTTGTGTATAGAGTGAAAGATTCTAACAAATTTGTTTCTGTCAATTTGAAGAATGAGTTTGAAACAAATCCTTTGCACGTTGATGTCAACATAGTTGATGGAGTAGAATTAGATATTGATGCATTCAGAAAATCAAAACCTGAATATGCAAACGCGGAATTTATTTTAGAAGATGGAAAATATATCTGTGGAGTAGAGACAGAAAAAATGTCCAAATCAAAATACAATACCGTTAATCCGGATGTATTGGTTGATAAATATGGCGCAGATACTTTCCGCATGTATGAAATGTTTCTTGGCCCTGTAGAACAAAGCAAACCA
Source organism: Hanamia sp. (assembly GCA_035475995.1). Lineage (GTDB taxonomy): Bacteria > Bacteroidota > Bacteroidia > Chitinophagales > Chitinophagaceae > Ginsengibacter. The sequence goes on from DATILZ010000526.1 coordinate 1,067, forward strand.
TGGGATACCAAAGGGATTGAAGGTGTTCATCGTTTCCTCAAGAAATTATGGCGGCTGTTTTATAATGAAGAAAAAGGCAAAGTGTGGACAGAAGAAAAAGCATCTGATGCGGAATTAAAAACACTTCATAAAACCATTAAAAAAATAGAAGAAGATACAGAACGTTTTTCTTTTAATACCGCTGTCAGCGCTTTTATGGTTTGTGTAAATGAACTGTCCGATTTGAAATGCCATAAGAAAGAGATCCTTGAACCTTTATTGATTTTACTTACTCCTTATGCCCCGCATATTGCGGAAGAATTATATCATTCATTGGGAAATACAGAATCAGTTTTAAATGCTGCTTATCCAAAACTGGAAAATAAATATCTGGTAGAATCTGAAAAAGAATACCCCGTTTCCATTAATGGGAAAATGCGTACGACGATGACCATTTCTTTAGATGCTACACAGGAAGAGGTTGAGAAAATTGTTTTAAATAATGATATTGTTCAAAAATGGATAGATGGAAAAACACCGAAGAAAATCATTTTTGTAAAAAACAAAATGGTGAATGTGGTTATTTAATATTTTGTTTTGAGGAGAAAGAGCGGTAGTAAACAAATAAATAACGTGAATTGCTATTTTTAAGTTGAGGGAAAAGTAACCAGAGAATTATAATGTTAATTCAGCCAAATGAAAGTTTTTTTATTTCTGTTATTGTGGATGTTTTCAATGAATGTGTTTGGCCAGATAGATAGCTATCCTTTGCAGATAACCCATTTAAAAGGAAACTTTTATGTTTATGTGAGTTATGGTATGTACAATAATGAGCACTATCCGGCTAATTCGATGTATCTGCTCACTAATAAAGGCGTTGTTTTGTTTGATACTCCGTGGGATGAAGAATATTATCAACCCTTACTGGATAGTATTTGGGCACGACATCATCAAAAAGTGATCATGTGTATTTCAACTCATTTTCATAAAGACAGAACAGGAGGATTAAAATATTACCGGTCAAAAGGAATTAAAACATATACAACCTTTAAAACAGATTCTTTATCAATAATTCATCACGCAAATCGTGCACAATTTTTAATTGCCGGAGACACTACATTTCATATTGGGAGTTATAATTTCCAGGTTTATTATGCAGGTCCGGGACATACTTTGGACAATGTAGAAATTTTATTTCCCAAAGAAAAAATATTATACGGCGGCTGTTTTATAAAAAGTGTGGCTGATAAAAATCTCGGAAATCTGGAAGATGCTGATGTAAAAGAATGGGGAAATTCATTGAGAAGGCTTCACAGGAAGTTCTCAAATCCTGAATATGTGATTCCCGGGCATAATGATTGGCGTGATAAAAATTCAATTCAACATACAT
>DATILZ010000527.1:0-10709 GCA_035475995.1 Hanamia sp.
AAGCCGGAAATATATTTGTTATATAAAAATGACAAATGCCTGAAAAAAATTTTGTGGCAGTAAATTATATTGATTGCAAACCCGAATACAGGAAACGGTTTGAAGAATTGTTTGGAACGCGGGCAAAGCAGATTGATACGATGCCTGGTTTTGTAGATATGCAGGTGCTGCGCCCTTCAAAAGAAGGAGATTCATACCTGATTGTAAGCCATTGGGAAAATGAACAATCTTTTAAGAACTGGACAAAATCTGAAACTTTTATAGAAGGGCACAAACGTGGTTTTGCGGATATGGCAAAGGCAAAAGCCGAAGGTAAAGAAGCTCCCATGAAAAGTGATTTTAAAACTTACGAAGTAATTGCACGATAAATAACTATGGTTGACCAAAAAAATAAAAAATCTATTATCACCTGGATCAGGCGAATTGGTTTCTGGGGATTTTTATTTTTTTTATTAAAAGGATTGATCTGGCTGGTAATTGGTTATTTTTTAGTGAAATAAAATCTTTTCATCGCACATCCCACATCAGACATGAAACATGAAACATTGTCGAACATTCCAAATTACAAATTCCACTTATTTCTGTTAACTGCGTTTTTTTCAAAAGAATAAAACTTAAATTGCTTACTTCATTTTAAACTAAAATTTATGGAAGCATATATCGTAGCGGGTTTCAGAACAGCGGTTACCAAATCAAAACGCGGTGGATTTCGTTTTTACCGTCCTGATGATTTGGCTGTTGATGTAATCAAAGGCTTATTGGCAACAGTCCCCGAGTTAGACCCAAAAAGAGTAGACGATCTGATAGTTGGAAATGCTGTACCTGAAGCGGAGCAAGGATTGCAGGTCGGAAGAATGATCAGTGTAAGAGCGCTTGGAATTACTGTTCCGGGAATGACTGTAAATCGTTATTGCGCCAGCGGATTAGAAACGATTGCTATTGCAACAGCAAAAATAAGAACCGGAATGGCTGATTGCATTATCGCCGGTGGAACAGAGAGTATGACAATGGTTCCTACTTCAGGATGGAAACCGGTGCCCGCATACTCTGTTGCCTCTGAAACGCCTGATTATTACCTTGGAATGGGATTAACTGCCGAAGCAGTTGCGAAAGAATATAATGTAAGCCGCGGGCAACAGGATGAATTTAGTTTGCATTCTCATCAGAAAGCAAAGAATGCAATTGATAATGGATATTTCAAAAGCGGTATTCTTCCAATGGAAGTCGAAGAAATTTTTATAGATAAAAACAATAAAAAACAAAAAAGAAGCTTTGTTGTGGACACAGATGAAGGGGTTCGCGCAGATACATCCATAGAAGCACTGGCAAAACTGAAACCGGTATTCGCACAAGGTGGCACTGTTACTGCTGGTAATTCTTCGCAAACCAGTGATGGCGCAGCTTTTGTGATTGTGATGAGCGAAAAAATGATGAATGAATTAAATCTGAAACCAATTGCACGTTTGGTTAATTGTGTAAGTGCCGGCGTTCATCCACGGGTAATGGGAGTTGGGCCCATCGAAGCAGTTCCAAAAGTTTTGGATAGAGCCGGAATGAATCTTTCTCAAATTGATCTGATAGAATTGAATGAAGCTTTTGCTTCGCAATCTCTCGCCGTAATAAAAACGTTGGAACTGGATCCTGCAAAAGTAAATATTAATGGCGGCGCAATCGCGCTTGGTCATCCGCTCGGATGCACAGGAGCTAAACTTACCGTTCAAATCATCAATGATATGAAACGGCTGAATAAAAAATATGGAATTGTGACTGCTTGTGTAGGCGGTGGACAAGGCATTGCCGGTATTATTGAAAATCTTTAAAACGTAATTTTACAGCCTCACACTCAATCCTACCGCTATTAATGATTGTGTCTGCAATCCCGGTGAATCGTGATTGGGTCCAAAAAGTTTTACGTCATCGTCGTAAATAAGATTTAAACCAAGGCTTGCAGAAAGTATTTTAGAAAGTTTTGCCGTAAACATATTATTCATCATAATAGCCACATTCTGCGGATTATGTTCATAGTTTGAAAACAAATCCAGTCTTCCATTATAAGTAATCGTTTTGCTCAGATCTTTCAAATAAGTAATGCTTGCATAAGCGCCGATTTCATTTTTCACTTTTTTGCCGGGAGTTACACCATAAGCTCCTTTGGCAGATAAGGTATCATCATTTACAATAATCCAGCGCGAAGTAAGCGGAGATACAAAAATGGACAATCCGGTTACAGGTTTATAATTGACGCCTAAGCCCAATAACACATAAGCCGGAGCAAGGAAGTTGGACAAAAGAGTTTTGCTGCCATCAGAATTGTAATTATATCCTTTTGTAAATTGCGAACGGAAATTAAAGATACCGGCCAGATCCAAATTAGAAGTTAATCCATAACCTCCTTTCGATAAAAAATCAATCCGGTCATCATTTTTTCTTGTTCCCAGGCTGGAAGTATTTACCATCCCATAATTCAAATCAAGAGTGTTATCCCAACTCCAGCGGTCTTTTTTATAAAAAGCATAAAGACCGACATAAGCGGCTAAAGAAAATGAAAAATTATCACCACCGGCAGCCCAGTTGTTCTGGCTTGCCTGCCCGAGATTCAGTGTAAATATTCCTCCTTTGTTCCAGATTTTGGAACTATCAATAATCCCCTTTTTAATTTCTTTGCTCGCATCTTTCTGGAGGTCTTTAACCGTTTGTGTTTGACCAAAACTTTTGGTGCTGATTGTGATACATACAATAATACATACAGAGCTGATGCACTTGTTCAAAACACTTGTCTTCATAAAGTAAAATTTTTTGATATTCGAATAAGCGGCAAAAATAGCATTTCAAAAAGTATTGATATTTGCGCAATTTTTGATCAATGATATTTGGGAAATAAATTAATAGAATTGTCTTTAAATATTTCTTTTTTAATTTTAAAGAATGCAAAACCGGGTAAATCCTTTTGGACAAATAATAGAAACGAAAGCACGGGGCGCCTGGATGGGAAATCGTGGACGAATTCATAATGAAAGAAAAGAAATTGTTTGTCCTTACAAATTGCCTGCATGGCTTATTTGTAAACTAAGTTTCCATGGAAGAAAACGCCAAATCATGGCTGCAAACAGTTATACGGAGCTTTTCTTTCTGGATGAAGCAACTGCCTTTGCTGCCGGCCACAGGCCTTGTTTTGAGTGCCGCCGCGAAGATTTTAACCGTTTCAAAAAATTATGGATTGAAGGGAATTCTGAATATAAATTTTCAGGTAAAACAAGCATCCGGGAGATAGATAAAATTTTGCATGCTGAAAGAATAAACAAAGATGGTACAAAAAAAATGTACCGTGAAGATTTAAACAACTTGCCTGATGGAACTCTTATCTCCTTTGAAGAAAAGGCGTATTTATTATTCAAAAAACACCTGTATTTGTGGACGCCTTATGGATATCAGAAACAACATCCGATTGCCGGAAAAGACAAGGTAAATGTACTGACACCCTTGTCAATCGTAAATACTTTTCACGCCGGTTATGTACCACAAATGTCAATTGATCTTGTTTGATTGAGGCATATTCAAGAATTATCGCCAATGGCCGGGAACCCAAATCCAGCCGCGCCTTCTGCTTTGCCAATGTCCTTCCACATAATTCATATGACCCCGGCGCACACTTGTCCAATAACCTTTGCGATATACATATCTTCCATGACGTGGAACCCATTCGCCGCTTACCCAGATATAATTGGGGCCGGGTGCCAATGGTTGGGAATATGCTGGCGGATTTGGCCTGTCTCTTACTACTACTGCTGACGGGCCACAACCTGCTATGAAAATTGCAATAAAGACAAAAGCGCTTATTAAAAAAAGGAATTTTTTCATCGGAGATTTTTCTTTAAGATAAAAAATTCACTACAAAGTTTAATACCTTTTGAAAATTATTTCTACCGGTTTGCAAAGAATTTTTTTCCATTCATTTCAGTAAAACAAGAAATAATTCACTTTCTTATTTTATAAAAATCCATTCATGTAAAAAATTATCTTCATTAATGTTGGTTTAATATCTTCGTTTCACTTTTTTTTTCTGCTAAACTGTTTCATTTTAAAAAATACAAATGGCGATTCTTGAATTACAAAATCTAAAAAAATATTATGCTACGCATAAAGCAGTGGATGATATCAGTTTCTCAATTCCGGAAGGAAGTATTTTTGGATTATTGGGCCCGAACGGCGCCGGCAAAACTACCTTGCTGAGAATGATCACCGGTATTTTTTATCCTGACAGCGGCGAAATTTTGTTTGAGGGGAAAAAATTTAACCCGGTAGAGGATATTGCTAAAATCGGTTACATGCCCGAAGAAAGAGGATTGTATAAAAAAATGAAAATTGGCGAACAGGCATTGTATCTGGCGATGCTAAAAGGAATGAGCAAGCGGGATGCAATGAAAAAAATAAAAGAATGGTTTGTAAAGTTTGAAATGGAAAGCTGGTGGAATAAGAAAGTGAATGATCTGAGTAAAGGAATGGGGCAAAAATTACAATTTGTTATAACGGTTCTTCACGATCCCAAATTGCTCATTTTGGATGAACCATTCAGCGGGCTGGATCCGGTAAACAGCAATTTGATAAAAGATGAAATTTTCAAATTAGCGCAAAAAGGAACAACCATTATTTTCAGTACACACCGCATGGAACAGGTAGAGGAAATCTGTGATAAAATTGTATTGGTAAATAATGGGAAAAAGATCCTGGATGGAAGCGTGAAACAAATAAAAGACGATTTTAAAGAACATATTTTTAAGGTTGGTTTTGAAGAATTGCCGGAAAGCTTTAGCAGCAGTGCGTTTGACATCGTAGATTCCCATGAATGCTCTTATAATGTGAAAATAAAAGATGGGAATAAACCCGCAAACGTGTTACAGGAATTTTTAAACCAAAAAGCTGCTATTGTTTCTTTCAATGAAATATTGCCATCGTTGAATGAGATCTTTATAAAAGTAGCAGGGAAAAAAAATTAAAAATTAAGTATTAAAAAATTATCATGAATAAAATCTGGCTGGTAATTAAACGTGAATATCTGACGAGAGTAAGAAACAGGACGTTCATACTTTCTACTATTTTGCTTCCCTTATTTTTTATCGGGTTTATTTTTGCTTCTGCATATTTTTCTATCAAAAGCACGCAGAAACAAAAGGTAGCGGTGAGTGACAGCAATGGAATTTTTAAAAACAGTTTTCAAAACAGTGATTTGATCAGTTATGAATTTCCTGCAGATGTGAATGAAAATAATTTTAAAGAGAAAGGTTATTCTGCCTTTTTGAAAATACCTGAAAATTATAATTCCGACAGTGATTCTATCTCGCTCATTTCTACAAAACAGTTGGGAATAGAGTCGGAAGATAAAATTAAAGATCAGATTAATGATGCGATCAGGAACCAGGCGTTTCTCCAAAATAATATTGACAAGAAAGTGTTGGATTCCATCAATAAAATTAACGAAGATGGAATGTATAAATTTCGCACCGTAGTAAAACAAGGAAATAAAACTGAAAAATCCAATGCCGCTCTTTCTTATGGAATCGGCTATGGTAGTGGATTTCTGATCTATATAACTTTGTTCATTTATGGGGCTGCTGTAATGCGTGGCGTGATGGAGGAAAAGATGAATCGTATTGCGGAAGTGATCATCAGTTCAGTAAGGCCATTTCAGCTAATGATGGGAAAAATTCTTGGAATTGCGGCGGTAGGAATTACACAATTACTCATCTGGATTGTATTAATTGTTCTTTTATCTTCAGTGAGTACTTCGTTTTTTTCTGCTGAAGCTTTGCAACATGCACAAGCGATGAATGCCGGTATGGGAGCAGGCGGAAACAGCACGGCGGCAATGAATTTCTTAAATGCAAAATCTACTTTTTTATCTGCTAACTGGGCTTTGATCATACCTTGCTTTTTGTTTTATTTCCTGGGCGGATATTTATTTTATGCTTCTTTATTTGCCGCTGTTGGAAGCGTGGTGAATGAAGATCCGCAGGAAGCGCAATCTTTAATGTTGCCGATCACGATGCCGATTATTTTATCTTTTATTATAATGACCACTGCTGTTGGAAAACCAGATGCCCCGATCTCTGTTTGGGGAAGCATCATACCTTTTTCTTCACCGATCGTAATGATGGGCCGCATTCCATCAGGAAATGTACCGGTATGGCAATTGATAGTTTCAATGCTCTCGCTCATTGCAGGATTTATTTTAACTACCATGCTTGCTGCAAAAATTTACCGCACAGGAATTTTACTTTATGGCAAAAAAGTAACCTTTAAAGAAATGGGAAAATGGTTATTTAGAAGATAGCAGGATTTGTGATGTCGGATGTACGATGTCTGATGTTTGATGACAAATGTATGACGTAGTAAACGAAGAAATAAGCCACATTTCTGTTTTGTCTATTCAAAAGAATGAATAGTTTTCTAAACTATTCTAAACGATTCTAAATCAATAATTGAATGATTGAATAATTGAATAATTGAATAATTCAACATCCTAACAAACTTGCTTATCCAACAAAGAAACCACTCCCGATGCTTTTTCAAAAACATTATTCAGCTCATTTGCATTTGAGGGAGGCGCGTATAGATTCATTTCAATTTCATCCAAAAGGGAAGTGAGCATCAGTGATGTATTAAGGCTTACGTTACATTTATCCAGCTCTTCGGTCAGTCTTTTCCTGGACAATTCATTTGCCGGAACTTTAAATTTCGAGGATAAATATTTTTTTAAAGAGGCATCCAGGGTATGATAAAATTCCTTGCTGTCCTGTTGTACTAATTTTTCGTGTGCCTGAGTCAAAGGGCTTTCAGGAATTTTAAATTCTTCTGTTGCTTCAGGTATTTCATTTTTCAAATCATCAACTTTTATTTCTCTTTCCTGGTCATCTTTATTGCGGTTTTTTTTGATGATTAAAAAAAGAATTAAAAAAATAATTCCAATAACAAAAACAATTCCAGCAATAACTTCTGTCCTTTCAGTGAAGAAATTATCCGAAGAATTTTGCTGAGAGTTTTTTACAAGAGAATTAGTTGGAACACCTTTTCCTTTTTTCACATCTACTTGCACAGGTGCTGTGCGCAGGGTTTTATAAGAAGAAGTTTGTGGATCAAAATAAGAAAAGGAGATCGAATCAATGGTGTATTTACCGGCTTTTGAAACAGTAAAAGGAAATGAAAAAACTTTACTGCCCTGCATCGGCACTTGTGTTTTATCTACATTATCTTTCACTTTTGGATCATAACCATCGATGCCTTTTGGCCATGTAATCGAAGGCGCATTTATCAACTGGATATTACCCTTTCCTGAAACAGTTAGTTTTAAAATTCCTGCATCATCTGTAGTGATGTTGTCTTTTTCTAAAGAAGAAGTGATGGTAAAATCACCAACTGCTCCTCTGAAATCTGCCGGCTTATTTTCTGATGGCAATGGTTTTACATTGATCACTACACTAGTAGATTTTAAGGTCACATTCTGATCAATCTGTGCTTCGGGAGGAAGTGCCGCTTGTCCCATATTATCAAACATATCGAAGAAGGGATCGCTTCGTTGTGAATTCGCATATTGGGATTTGATAAAAGTTATTTTATTATCAGCCACAACCGGATCAATCGTAATATTACCGGGTTGTAATGGATACAATTGCACTTTTCGCATCGTATAAACGTTGTACAAGCGGCCTTCATATTTTTCAAGAGTTGCATTATTAGTAACATCGATATCACTTACAGAAAAACCATTAAAAGAAGGTGCATCGGTGACAGTGGTTTGAGAAGGAAGCCTTGTGTAAAGTTTGTAAGTGGCAACAACAGGTTCGCCAACATAACAGCTTTTTTTATCTACCTCTAATTTTAAAAAAATATTTTTCTTAACTTTTCCCGCCACATTTTCTCCGGGTTTTAAAATATAATCATCAAACTGATGGGTAACCGGAGCTGGAGGAAAATCAAAATTTAAATTGGGCAATGGAGATGAATTTTGATTACTGTTGTTTTGCTGAACAACAGAACCGGCAACGACTTCAATGAATATTGGATTCGTTTTATAATTGTTTCCATCGGCCACAGCAGTTGCAGAACCGATCTTAAATTTTCCGGTTGATACAGGTTGCAATGAAAAACCGATAGATACAGATTGGCTTATTTTTCCATTGATATTTGTAACGCTTCTTTGCTGATTGGGGCCAGATACAATGGTAAAATTATTGAAAGAAGGAGGTGTTATATTATCAACATTTGACGCTCCCTCCACTTTAAACTGGATCTGAAGCAAATCATTTTTTCCGATTTTTCTGTCAGGACAAACTACAGAAAATTTTACCTGTGCAAAAGAAGTTTGAACAAAAAAAATTGCTGCAAGAAAAACAAATGAGGCCGTAATTTTTTTTAAATAAGATGGTAAAAATGTAATCATTTCTTCAGAAAAGATGAGTTACAAAAATACTCGTAATTGAATTTAAAAAAAGGTTAATAGAATAAGCTGCTGTTAAAATACTTTTAAGGAAGATCGCCTAATAAAGGCCTGATAATAATATCTTCCACACACGCTTGAGGCGAAAGTGAAGATGCTGCAAAGATCATGTTTGCAATGTCATCCACTTCCATAATTCTTTCCGGTAGAATATCTGCGCCTTCCCAGGATGAAGTGAAAACAGCGCCCGGATAAACGGTGGTAACTTTTATATTATAAGGCTTCATTTCTTCTCGCAAATTTTTGCTGAAACCCATCATTGCAAATTTGCTGATACTGTAAGAACCGCCGTTGTTGTATGCTTTCAATGCGGCAATAGAAGAAATATTGAAGATGTGGCCCGATTTATTTTTCATCATCTGCGAAAGCAAAGCCCGGGTTAAATAATAAGCACTGAATAAATTAATATTCATCATTTTTTCAAGATTTCCTTCAGGCTCATTATAAACGCTTCCGGGAACAAAATTTCCTGCATTATTGATTAGAATATCTATCTGAATATTTTTGTTTAATAGCCATTCTGAAAATCTTAAAACTTCCTTTTTCAGAGAAAGATCCGCAGAAAAATACTTCACGGAACCCGGATATTTTTTGTTGATTTCACCAGCTGTTTTTGCCAGTTCTTTTTCGCTTCTTGAACAAATAAAAATGTTATTTTTTGCTGATGCAAACTTCTCTGCCATGGCTTTTCCCATACCTTTGCTTCCACCTGTTATTACAATATTTTGCATCTTAATTCGTTGTTTTTGTAATACAGCAAATCTAATTTCTAAAGCCGACATTAAAAATACATCTTTGAAATACCAACATCTTTTTTTCGACCTGGATCATACGCTGTGGGATTTCGATGCGAATGCAGAAGAATCGCTGGCAGAATTATATGATTTTTTTAAACTGGAATCTAAAGCCATTAGCCCTTTCAAACAGTTTTATTCCCTTTATCTGAATCATAATCTAACCTTATGGAGCAGGTATGAAAAAGGATATATCACTACAGAAGAATTAAAATGGCGGCGTATGTGGCGCACACTGCTTGACTTTCAAATAGCAGATGAAAAACTGGCGAAAGATATGAGTGAATATTTTCTGGAAGTCCTTCCGACAAAAAAGAAAGTGTTTGAATACACCTATGAGATTTTGGACTACCTGATAGAAAAAAAATATTCCCTTCATCTTATTACAAATGGATTTGAAAAAACGCAAAGAATAAAACTACAAAGCTCGGGGCTAACTAAATATTTTAAGAATATTATTACCTCAGAAATCTCCAATTCTGTAAAGCCCAAAAAAGAAATTTTTGAATATGCAGTGAATAAAGCAAACGGAAAAATTGAAGAGAGTATTATGATCGGCGACAACCTGAATGCTGATATTCTTGGAGCAAAAAATGCCGGAATGGATTCTGTTTTTGTAAATCATATTAACGCACCCTGCGGCGAAGAACCTACTTATATTATAAGGCATTTGAAAGAACTGGAAGGTATTTTATAGTTTAGAATGGTTTAGAAGAGTTTAGAATGGTTTAGAAGAGTTTACAAAGGAAATAGAAATCGCATTATTTCTTCGTTTACTGCTTTTTATAGTTTAGAAATTTACACTTAAACAGGCTTCAATAATAATTTAATAACCCAATAACTAACCACCCATCATTTTATCATTAAATTCTTTTGAGTTTCCTTTTGGAATGGATAAAGATATCCAACGGTCATTCAATTGCATTTTTCCCACATATACCATCTGGCCAACATGATATGAATAATGCGCAAGCTGCCTGTTAATAGCATCTATCACCGTTAACGGCTCTTTCCTGATGTAAATTGTTTTATTGAGATCGTCATTCGTTAATGATTTTAATGCTGCAAAAAGACAATCCCATCCCTCATCCCATTTCGTTATCAATTCTTCTTTTGTAGTGATTACTTTTTCAAATTCTGCATCGCGCTCTCGCCATTCTTTTTCGCCATCTTCGGTCAAAAAATTGGTCCAGCGCGAAAGCATATTTCCCCATAAATGCTGAACAATAATGGCAATGCTGTTGCTTGCATCATTATATTGCCAGAACAAGTTTTCTTCATCTAATTGTTCCATTGTTTTGTCGCCAAGGGCTTTATAAACCAGGAATCTTTTTATTACGCTGTCTAAATATTCTGAAGGCATAAAAATAATTTACTGCAAATTTATGGCTTGAAACCAATTCGTTTCCTCGGTTACTGTGGAG
>DATILZ010000528.1:0-2524 GCA_035475995.1 Hanamia sp.
TCAGACAGCGGATTAAAGCAAGGAGAAAATAAAAAATTAAAATATTTATTTGCCTGCCTGCCGGTAGGCAGGTTTACTGTAAAATAACATACATCGTTAAACGAAAATAAAATGTTTAAAAATTATTTCAAAACCGCGTTCAGGAGTTTGACCCGAAACAGGAATTATACGATCGTCAACATCTCCGGTTTGGCAATCGGTATTGCTGTTTGCATGATAATATTTATCATTATTCAATTCCACAGCAGCTTTGACGATTTTCATAAAAACAAAGATCGCATTTATCGTGTGTTAACGGAATACCATCACTCAGATTCTAAGGATATTTTTGATGGAAAAGGTGTGCCCTTTGGATTGCCACAGGGAATGCAGAATGCATTTCCACAAATAGAACAAATTGCACCTTTTTATGCGACTGAGAATAACCAGATTGTTGTGTTGAACAACAAGAATAAAACCGATAAAAAATTTAAAGAAGAGAAAGGTCTGTATTATACTACACCCTCATTCTTTAAAATATTTGATTTCCCATTATTGGCAGGTTCTTATGAAAGTTTGAAAGACCCCAACCATGTGATTCTATCAAAAGAAACAGCAGAAAAATATTTTGGTAACTGGGATAATGCAATTGGTAAAACAATTAAGATAAACAATGCAGATATAGCAGAAGTTACAGGGGTTCTTGCTACAATACCTGCCAATACAGATTTTCAGATTAAGCTGGCGGTTTCGTATGGAACAGGCTTTACAAAAAATATGGTGCAATCAACAGATTATGATGGTACAGATCAGGACTTTGGCTGCTATATTTTATTACCTCAAAATATTACCGCATCCACATTCGATAAGCAATTAAGGGCTTATTCAAAAAAAGTAAAAGGGCCGGATAACAAAGATGAACAAACCATTCAGTCTCTAAAAGATATTCATTACGATACACACACCGGCGATTTTAGTAACAATACCATCAGTGATAAAATGATTAATATCCTATGGCTGATAGCTGCATTTATACTTTTAATTGCTTGTGTCAACTTTATTAATCTTTCAACTGCGCAAGCTGTTAACCGTGCAAAAGAAGTCGGTGTGAGAAAAGTATTAGGCAGTAATAAATGGCAATTGCAAATACAGTTTATTGCTGAAACATTCTTGATCGTGTTTTCTGCAATTATACTTGCATTGTTTATTTCATGGCTTGCGTTGCCTTATGTTGGAAGCATTCTTGGGTTATCTTTAAAAATAAGTGCTGCCGATTCTTTGTCTATTTTGATTTTTCTTGCTGGTATATGTATCGTTGTTACGTTGCTGGCAGGTTTTTACCCGTCGGTTGTGCTCGCTGCTTTCAATCCCATCAATGTATTAAAAAGCAAGCTTACTGCTAAAAGCACAAAAGGTATTTCACTGCGCAAAGGCCTCGTTGTATTTCAATTCATTATTGCGCAAACATTAATTATAGGTACTCTGATCATTGTTAAACAAATGAGTTTTTTTACAAATCAGCCGTTGGGGTTTGATAAAGATGCAATTGTAAATATTCCGTTACCGACAGACAGTATCAGTAATAGAAAACTCTCTTACCTTAAACAACAGCTGCAAGGCATAAACGGAATCCGGGAGGTAAGTTTTAGTTCAAACACACCTATTGAAGACAACAATGATAATTGGGCAATGCCTGCTTTCAATGATTCTTCAAAAAAGGTTGGCTTTTGGTCAATAATTAAAACAGCAGATAATGACTATGTTCCGGTATATCAGTTGCCATTGATTGCAGGCAGAAACTTAGAACCCTCAGATACAATGAAGGAATTTTTAGTGAATCAAATATTTCTAAAAAATTTGCACATTAATAATCCCAATGACATTTTAGGCAAAGAGATAAAATTTGGTGAAAATACAAAAGGTCCGATTGTCGGTGTGTTGAAAAACTTTAATACAAGAACTTTCAGGGATAGCCTCGCGCCTTTAATTATAACAACTTCGAGCGTCAATTATAATCAGGCATCTATTAAACTTGCGACCAAAGATGTAAAGCCTGTAATGGTTTCCGTTGCAAAACTGTGGAACAACACTTATCCTGATTTTGTATTTGAGTATAAATTTTTAGACGATAAAATTGCAGGTTTTTACAAGCAGGAAAATCAATTGGAATATTTATATAAAATCTTTGCGGGCATCGCCATATTCCTTAGCTGCCTTGGGTTGTATGGGTTAGCATCATTTATGGCAGTACAAAGAATTAAGGAAGTTGGTATAAGAAAGGTATTGGGTGCAACTGCATCAAACATCGTGTACTTATTTTCAAAAGAATTTGTATTTCTTATCATTATTGCTTTTGCTATTGCGACACCGCTTGCATGGTATTTTATGCACAAGTGGCTCGAGAATTTTGCATATAGAATTGAATTAAGCTGGGGTTTGTTTTTGATTGCAGGAATTGGATCCATCATCATCGCGTTGGTTAGTGTAAGTTTCGAGGCAATAAAAGCGGCGTTGGCTAATCCGGTGGATAGTTTGAGAAGTGAAT
>DATILZ010000529.1:0-2817 GCA_035475995.1 Hanamia sp.
CCCACTTCGTGAAGTAGTCTTATATACTTTTTGTTTTCCATTTTCCTGTTTTTTGATTTTCCTTTTTATTTTTTATTTTAATCTCATTGCAATGTTTCCGGACAGGCTCTCTCCCTGGCAGAAAGACAAAAAAATCCTTCTGAAAAATCAGAAAGGCTATACGTGAATATCAGAAATACAAGCTTGATCCTGACTTATCTTTCCGCTTTTTTCCGATCCGGATGGATTTGGCACCTGTTCCCCCACTCTGTTATTTCACAAAGCGAAAGGGGAAGTTTCTAAGGGCCATTACCTCTGTCTTTTTTGATAAGTATGCAAAGAACTGATTACAAATACCGGTATATAAAGACTACTAAAAAACTTTTTAGTACGACCGTAAAAAAAGATTTATTGTCATGGAAAAGATATTTTTTAAATAAGTACCCAACTCACTAAGCAATAAAGACAGCTTGTTTATGATCTTGAGGATAACCTTGAAAGATTAGCCTCAACGATGATTAAACTAAATCTTTCCAGCAATTACTACTGTTCTTGAGGGAGGCATATATTATAGCAATGATATAGCACTCAAACTTATTGAATCAAAAGAAAACCATGAAACTGCAAATAGATTGGTGAAGGCCAAATTAACCAAAAGGGAAATAGAAATACTTAAATTAATCGCAATGGAATTATCTACTAAAGAAATTGCTGAAAAACTGTTTATCTGAATTTAAACCGTTGATATCCACAGGCAAAATCTCCTCCACAAACTGAATGCAAAAAATACTGCAGGTTTGGTAAAAGCAGCTTATAAAATGAATCTGTTGGATGATTGATCGTTTAGCTTTTTCTCACTTTATTGAATCCCATTTTTAGATTTAAGTGCATTTGTTGAATAATGCTGGAATGACCTTTCCAAAATTTTTAAAGTCTTTATCAATTAGTTAATTTTCCGGCAAATTATTCACTTCTCAAACCATCAACAGGATTCGCTCTGGCAGCTTTAATTGCTTTAAAACAAATGGTCATAAAAGCGATTATAAAAGCAATAAGACCAACAACAAGAAATATCCACCAGTTTAAATCCACCCTATAGGCAAAATTTTGAAGCCAGTTTTTCATTATCCAATACGCAATTGGCGAGGCGATTACTATTCCCATAATAAATGTGATGAGAAAACCTGAGGATAACGCAGCAACAATATCCATCATGCTTGCTCCTAAAACTTTTCTTATTCCGATTTCTTTAGTCCGGTTAGCTGCATTGATAGATGATAATCCAAACAAACCAAGGCAGGCAATAAAAATGGCAAAGAAACAGGAAGCCTCAATGATACTTTGCCAACGTTTATCTGCTTCGTACATTTTGGTGATACTGGCGTCGAGAAAAGTATATTCAAAAGGATAATCATTGGTTATTTGCTTCCATTTTTTTTGAAGCTTTGCAATTGTATTTTGCATGTCCCCCGCCCTTACTTTAAACATAAAAAACTCTTCAAAACCACCTGCTAGAACATGTTGTTCCGGCTCTATTTTTTTTGACAATGTTTCAAAATTGTAATCCTTTACCACGCCAATTATTGTTGACCGGATCGCTTCATTATACACACCAAGTTTAGCATCCTTTCCGAGCATTTTAAACAAAGTTTCATTTACGATACTCGGTCTTATTTCTTTGGACGTATCTGAAGAAATAGCAGGAGAAAACGGTCTGCCCGCTACAAATTTTATTCCCAGCATTTCAAAATAATTATAATCAACTGATAATTGTTTTAGCCACTTTTGTTCACCATTCAATCTAAATCCATTGTTGTTATAACTTCCGTCCAATCCACCATTCATACCCGAGAATGACATAATAGACGATTGCGTTTCCGCATACTCCTTTAACCGGCTTCGTACCCTTTTAGTAAAATCAGCATCCCATGTCGGATTCCTTATCATTAACACCTGGTCCTTATCAAAACCTAAATCCTTGTTATTGATATAATGCATTTGCAGATAAATAACAAAAGCAGCTACCATCAATACAACACAGGTAGTATATTGAACGATCACCATTATTTTTGAAAACCGCGGATTGATTTTAAATGTTTGAAAACTCTTGATAATAGATACGGGTTTCATTTTAGATAAAATCAAAGCAGGATAATAAGCCGCGAGGACACCTAGCAATACTCCAAGAGAAACTAATGAAAGCACAATTTCTTTCCATGAAAAATCGGCTAAAATTATACGCGTATCCATTACATGATTAAACAAAAACAGTAAAGGTTGTAATAGCAATAATCCAAAGGCAATTGAAATAATTACAAGCAATTGTGTTTCTGTCCAAAATTGAAGAATTACTGACATTCTTTTTGCACCCAGCACTTTGCGAACACCAATTTCCTGAGTACGCGCTGCCGCATTCGATATAACCAGAAGAATATAATTAAGGGATGCAATTAATAAAATAATTATAACCAAGCAGGATAGCTGATAAATACTTTTTGCATTTGTATAATGCCCCCAGCCCGCTGAAATATTATAGTGGCACTCTGTAATGGGACGCAGATACCAACGAAAATTAGTAAAATCATAATCTTTATAATATTGCCCATATTCTGCCTTAAAAGGTTTAATATAATAATCTTTCACCCATTTATTCATTTTAACCTCAAACTTTTTACAGTCGATATTATCAGCCAGGTCAACCATATATAAAGTATTGGCCTGATTAAATCCCTCTTTAATCTGCTCCTGATAACCAGGATCAGATTCAATCGGAACTATTAAGTCGTATTGAATACTTGAATTTTCAGGTGCATCTTCGGCAACGCCACTTACGGTATA
>DATILZ010000530.1:0-16622 GCA_035475995.1 Hanamia sp.
AATTAAATTAAAAAATAAATAAAATGAAAAAAATTGCTTTTACACTTTTAAGTTTTATTTGCATTGTTGCACTTACAAAATGTAATTCCAGATCTTCAAAAAGTAATTCCAGTTCTGATTCTACTTCTATTTCTACTTCAACCAGCACAGACACTTCCAACATCACTGCCGATTGGAAAATTGGCGTACAAATGTGGACATTCAGGGTTTTTACATTTGCCGAAGCATTGGATAAAGTGGATAGTGCAGGCGTTAAATATATAGAAGCATTTTGGGGGCAGCCTTTGGGCGCCGGTATGAAAGATAGTTTTGGAGTAAGAATGTCTGATGAGAGCAAGGCCAAATTGAAAGAAATGATGAAATCGAAAGGTATCAGTATGGTTGCAATGGGAGTGATCGTACCAAAAACAAGAGAAGAATGGAAACAGGCCTTCGATCTTGCAAAAGAATTTGGGCTTAGTTATATCACTGCTGAACCACTCAAAAATCAATGGGATATGGTAGATAGCATGGCTGGCACTTATGGAATTAAAGTAGCGATACATGATCATCCAAAACCAAATGCATACTGGAGTCCAGACTCTGTATTGGCTGCAACTGTCGGACATCCGAATATTGGATCATGTGCAGATTTAGGCCACTGGGCCCGCAACGGAGTTAATCCGGTTGATGCCTTAAAAAAACTGGAAGGACATGTTTTTGGGGTGCATTTGAAAGATATTACCAAATTTGGTGACACACACGCTGCAGATACAGTTGTTGGAAAAGGAGTGATAGATTTTCCTCCAATTTTTCAGGAACTGAAACGCCAGCACTTTAAAGGAATGTTTTCTATCGAACATGAATCAAACTGGTATCATAGTTTGCCTGATGTAATAGAAACAGTGAAATTTTATAATGAACAAGTAGCGAAACTTAAATAACTTTTTTTAAAATGATTGCAAGATTTAGAAATGCAGTTTTTTCTGCATTTCTAAATCTTTTTTATTTATAGAAAATGAAATCGCATCAATAATAGGATTTTCGCTTTCTCAATTCAACGTTTTCTCCATTATTTAATTTTCACGTCTTAACTTTATCGCCCAAAAAAAATATATTTTTTTTGGACCTATTCATTTTTAAAAAAATTTGATTATACATGTCATTACATACCAGGCAATTTCTTGATTTTGAACAGCCGATAAAGGAACTCTACGATCAGATTGAAGAGAATAAAAAACTCGCCTCAAAAAATCCAAATGGTGATTATCAATCAATAATTAATGAGCTTGAACAAAATATTCTTAATAAAAGAAAAGAGATCACAGAAAATCTCACACCATGGCAAAAAGTGCAGCTAAGCCGGCATCCTGACAGGCCATATACTTTAGAATATATTTTAAAAATGTTTACGAATTTTTTGGAATTGCACGGCGATAGAAATGTGAAAGATGATAAAGCGATGATTGGCGGTTTTGCTCAATTTGATGGAGAAACAGTGATGGTCATCGGGCAGCAAAAAGGAACCAACACGAAAATGCGTCAGATGCGAAATTTCGGTATGGCTAATCCGGAAGGTTACCGAAAGGCGTTGCGCCTGATGAAACTTGCAGAAAAATTTAATAAACCGGTCATTACATTAATTGATACACCCGGCGCTTTCCCTGGGCTCGAAGCAGAAGAGCGTGGACAGGGAGAAGCGATTGCCAGAAATATTTATGAAATGATCCGTTTGAAAGTACCGGTAATTTGTGTAATTATTGGTGAAGGCGCAAGTGGCGGCGCTTTGGGCATTGGGGTTGGAGATCGCGTCCTGATGCTGGAAAATTCATGGTACACAGTTATTTCACCAGAAAATTGCAGCTCAATTCTCTGGCGCAGTTGGGCACAAAAAGAAGTGGCTGCCGAGCAATTAAAACTTACATCAGAAGACATGTTGAAATTCGGGTTGGTAGATGGAATTATCTGCGAGCCTCTTGGCGGCGCTCATTGGAATTATGATGAAGCGGCAGCGAATTTAAAAAGTTATATCAAACCAATTATGAAGGAATTAGAAAAAATTGATCCACAGGAAAGAATCAATCAACGGATCGAAAAATTTAATAAAATGGGTTTTTGGGATGAGTGATTATTTAATTATTCAATTATTAAATTAATGGTATTATTCGAGGAACTTTCAACTACAAACTACGAACTAAAAAAATGAACCCTTTAATAAACAAACTAACAGGAACCGGAGTAGCGCTGGTAACGCCTTTCAAAAAAAACGAAGTTGATTTTGATGCGCTCGGAAAAATGATCGATTTTGTAATCGGGAATGGGGTGGAGTATATTGTAACTCTCGGTACTACCGGCGAAACTCCCACACTTACAAAAAAAGAACAGGCGGAAATTGTAGAATTTACTTCTAAAAAAATAAACAATCGTGTACCGTTGGTTTTAGGTATTGGTGGAAATAATACCAATGAAGTAATTGAGCATTTCTCTAATTTTTCTTTGGAAAACATTACGGCTATATTAAGCTCAAGCCCGAATTATAACAAACCATCACAGGAGGGAATTTTTCAACATTATAAAGCAATTTCCGATGCTTCGCCTTTACCCGTTATTTTGTACAATGTACCGGGAAGAACCTCCAGTAATATCACTGCAAAAACCACTTTGCGACTCGCAAATGAATGTGAAAATATTAAAGGAATAAAAGAAGCAAGCGGCAACATGATTCAATGCATGCATATTTTGAAAAACATGCCGGAAGGTTTTTTATTTGTGAGTGGAGATGATCACATTTCACTTCCTCTCATCGCATGCGGCTCTAAAGGTGTAATAAGTGTTGTAGCGAATTGTTTTCCAAAAGATTTTTGCGACATGATTCGTTTTTCTTTGAAATACGATTTTTCAAATGCGCAAAAACTTCATTATAAACTATTACCTGCTTATGATCTTTTATTTGTAGAAAATAATCCTGCAGGCGTGAAAGCATTTTTAGCAGAATTAAATTTAATTGAAAATGAATTGCGTCTTCCGTTAGTTCCACTGAGCGCTCCTTTTAATCAGGAAGTAAAAGATTTTCTTGCTTCCGTTTCGTAAGAAATTTCATTTATGAAAAAATTGAAAAAGCATTTATTTGTTGCTTTACTGCTGTTTGTTTCTACCGTTTCTTTTGCTCAGTATAAAGTTAAGTTTCTTGTGAAACAGCCATCTCTCCTGCATTCTATGGATCATATTTATATTGCCGGCAATTTCAATGTTTGGAATCCTGCAGATAAAAATGCAGAATTGCATCCTGAGGAAAATGGTATTTTATCCATTACACTTTCTTTGGCTCAAGGAGATTATGAATATAAATTTACAAGAGGAAACTGGGAGAAAGTAGAGACTGATTCTGCAGGAAACGGAATTCAAAACCGGACTTTAAAATTAAAATCTGATACCACGATTCATATCGGTATTTTGGGATGGAATGATGATTTCAAACAAAATGCAGCGAGTTCTAAAAAAAATAATACTGCATCGGTGAATGTAAAAATAATGGACACGGCGTTTTACATGCCTCAATTAAAACGCACGAGAAGAATCTGGCTTTATCTTCCACCGGATTATACAAAATCCAAAAAGAAATATCCGGTTTTATATATGCATGATGGACAAAATCTTTTTGAAAATAAAACTTCTTATTCGGGCGAATGGGGAATAGACGAATTCCTGGATTCTATTTTCAAAAAAGGACAAAAGGAAGTTATTGTTGTTGGAATTGATAATGGTAATTTCAAAAGAATGCAGGAATACAATCCGTGGGAATTTCAAAGTTTTGGAAAAGGCGAAGGCGATAAATATGTTGATTTCCTGGTAAAAACATTAAAGCCTTATATTGATAAACATTACCGCACATTAAAAGATAAACCAAATACCTTCATCGCCGGAAGTTCAATGGGAGGTCTTATTTCGCTCTATGCGGTTTTAAAATATCCAAATATTTATGGCGGCGCCGGAATTTTTTCACCAGCTTTTTGGACTGCTTCAGGAATTGATAGTACGGTAATTGCCGATGCTAAAAATGTAAAGTCGAAATTGTTTTTTTATGCAGGAGGTAAAGAAGGTGATTCGATGATTCCGGATATGAAGCGGATTGAAAAAGAAATTAAAGAACGCTCTGCTTCTCCTGTTGAAGAAAAGATTGATGAAAATGCCAAACATAACGAAGCTGCATGGAGAAAGTATTTTCCTGATTTTTATGAGTGGATTGTGGAATAGTGAATGGCGAATAGTGAATGGTGAATGGTGAGTTGTGAAATACTGAGGCCATTTCCCCGGAGGTGAATCTCCTCAATTTGTTTGATCATTCTTTCATAATGAAATTCCTTCCAGTAAACTCTGTTGCAGGAAGTACATTTCCAGAATTCGGAAAAATCTTTTTTTGTCTGAGGTAAAAGTTCGTTTTCCACTTCTACCTTATCTTTTTTTTCAAGAATCTGATTGCAATAAAGACAGCGGGTAAATGGATTCAACAAATTGAAAAGATTGAATTGAGTGATTACGTCTTTAACTTGTTGTTTAGGATCGCTGCAATCAATTTGATAAAAATCGATGGTCAGAAAATGTTTTAAAATAAGCACTTTTTGAAAGAAGATACCTGTTTTCATTACGCGCAATCTGATACAGTTCTTCACTTGAAAGATCATTTTTATAAAAGGTATCAAAACCGAGCATTCTCAACATCCATGCAAGTTTGCCGAGATGGACATCTGCACAAAATCGAAGTATTTCAGACATAATTGATTGTTGAATTAAAGAATGAATTACAGCATCTTATTTTGCTTACACAGTTTATTATCCGTTCACCTTATAACTGAAAAGATCTGTGTATACATCACAAATGCTTATGCCAGATAACAAGTTCCTTCCTCGGCGATTTCTGTATCCGGAAAGATTTCGCATGCTTCTTCTTTAAATTTTTCCAATGTATCATACATCGAAGAAAAATGGCCTAAAAGAAGCTTTTTTACTCCCGCTTTTTTTGCAATCGTTGCAGCTTGTTTGGAAGTAGAATGAAATCTGTCGCTGGCTTTTTTTTCAAGAGCGGCGAGATAAGTGCTTTCGTGATAAACGAGATTCACACCTTTTATTTTTTCTGCAATCGGCTCATAAAAAGCCGTGTCGGCGCAATATGCATAAGATTTTGGTGCTTCTGCAGCAATGGTTAGTACTTCATTTTTGATTACCTGGTTTTCTTCCGTTATAAAATCTTCACCCCGATGCAGATTTTCATAAAAAGATTTCGGGACTTTATATTTTGTTACCTCATCCACAATTAATTTTCTGGGATTTTTCTTTTCCCTGAAAATAAATCCCCAACACTCTATGCGATGATTTACTTTAAAACATTCAACAGAAAATTTTTTATCTTCAAAAAGAACTTCTTCATGATCCAACGGGTGAAAATAAAGTTGAAAAGGTAAGCCTGTTGCTGTTACATCCATTTGAATTTCAAGGATTGATTTCAGTTTTGCAGGAGCATAAACGTGAAGGTCGGTTAAACGATTGTTTAATGCCAGGCTATTAATCAAACCAATTAAACCAAAATAATGATCGCCATGCAAATGAGAAATAAAAATATGATTGATGCGGCTTTTTTTGATTTTGTATAAATTCATTTGCATTTGCGTTCCCTCACCGCAATCAATAAGTATATAGTGTTCACCTGTTTGCAAAACTTGCGCGCTCGGATGCCTGTTGTGAGAAGGAACGGCGGAATTATTTCCTAAAATGGTTACGGCAATCACTGGGTTTTATTTTTCTTTTGGGGTTATTTTTACACAACTTCAATTCAATATCTTAGCCTTCACTTTTGAACGTCATAGATATTCGCGTTCAATCTCTTCCATTTGAACAATATCGCACGCTTCACTTTCTGTAGGTGTAACATTCATGATTTCAAGCAATTCTTTTTTATCTAAAAAATCTAAAACTGGGGGTTGCAGATTACAAAAAACCATTGAATGATTTGCTTCATAAAAAGTCTGCTGAACTGTTACAAGTGCATTTGCCGGTGCTAATTCTATTTCTTCCACATTTCTAAAGTTCACTACCACGTTCTGAATTGGATTTTCCAGATATTTCAGCAAAGATTCTTTTATTTCACCTGCCATATTTTCAGTTATTTTATGCTCTTCCAGCGTAATGACGTGCATTTTTTCTTTGGTATCAATTTTGACTTTCATATTATCAGTTTAGAAGAAGAACGCAAGATTTATTTCAAAGATATTAAAAAGGAAAAGTTTGCTCTGTAAAAGTTTTTAGAATATGAGGATGGGCAAACATTATATAAGAAAACAATTTTCTTAATATTTTTTTACAAATCCTGTTTTTCAATCTTTCACGATTCCTTGCATACTTTTTAACAACCTGTGCATTCTTTTAAACGTTAATTAATAGAATTTATTTATTATTATTGTACAGCATTAAATTAAAACAGCTTAAATTAAATTGTTTATAAATGGACAACAATTTTTCTACACAAGTAAAAGAAATTATTTCTTACAGCCGCGAAGAAGCTTTGCGATTGGGAAATGACTTTATCGGAACGGAACATCTTGTTCTGGGACTGATAAGAGATGGCGAAAATACCGCGATGAAAATCCTGAAATCGCTGAATGTGGATTTATATGAATTAAGAAAAGAAATCGAACTCGCCGTAAAAGATAAAACAGGTAAAAATATAGCTAACATCAACTCACTTCCGCTTACCAAACAGGCAGAAAAAGTAATCCGGATCACCGTTTTGGAAGCTAAAACAAACAAAAGCCCATTGGTGGAAAGTGAACATCTGATGCTTTCTATTTTGAAAAACAAAGAGAATATCGCTACGCAAATATTAAATCAGTTTGACGTGGATTACGATATGTTCAAAAGTGAATTAGGATATGTAAAAACAGATCCCAAAGCCGATTTTCAAGATGAAGAAAGTGAAGAATTTGAAGAGGAAAGAAAATCTTATTCTCAGCAACAGCGGCCTACAAAAAGCACTACAGCACAGACTAAAACCAAAACTCCGGTTTTGGATAATTTTGGTCGGGATATTACACGCCTTGCTGAAATGGGAACACTTGATCCGATCGTAGGACGTGAGACTGAAATTGAAAGGGTTTCACAAATCCTCAGCCGCCGCAAAAAGAATAACCCGATCTTAATTGGCGAACCAGGAGTGGGTAAAACTGCTATTGTGGAAGGTTTGGCATTAAGGATCATTCAAAGAAAAGTAAGCCGGGTTTTGTTTGATAAAAGAGTGGTTTCTCTTGATCTTGCTGCTTTGGTTGCCGGCACAAAATACCGGGGACAGTTTGAAGAAAGAATGAAAGCGATCATGAATGAGCTTGAAAAAAACCGCGATGTAATTTTATTTATTGATGAAATACATACCATTGTAGGTGCTGGCGGAGCAAGCGGTTCACTCGATGCTTCCAATATTTTCAAACCTGCTTTGGCACGTGGAGAACTTCAATGCATTGGTGCTTCCACTTTGGATGAATACCGTATGTACATTGAAAAAGATGGAGCATTGGATCGGCGTTTCCAAAAGGTAATGGTAGAGCAGCCCAGCGTTAATGAAACGATAGAAATATTGAACAACATCAAAAGCAAATACGAAGATTATCACAATGTGATCTATGATCATGAAGCGATTGATGCATGTGTAAAACTGAGTGATCGTTACATGACTGATCGTTTGTTACCTGATAAAGCAATTGATGTATTGGATGAAGTAGGAGCAAGGGTACATCTGAAAAACATCAATGTTCCCCAGGAAGTAATTGAGCTGGAGAAAAAAATTGATGATATCAAACATGAAAAGAATAAGGTGGTAAAAAGCCAGCGTTTTGAAGAGGCAGCTTCACTTAGAGATACAGAAAAACGTTTACAGGAAGAATTAGAAAAAGCAAAGTCAGATTGGGAAGAAGAAAGCAGAAATAAAAGATATCCGATCAATGAAGAAGCCATTGCAGAAGTAGTGAGCATGATGACCGGAATTCCGGTGAAGAGAATGGTGCAGGAAGAGACAGACAAACTGCGTAAAATGGGAGATGATCTGAAAGGCGCAGTTGTTGGACAGGATGAAGCAATTTCTAAAGTGGTAAAGGCTATTCAGAGAAACAGGGTTGGCTTGAAAGATCCTAAAAAACCTATTGGAACCTTTATTTTCCTTGGCCCTACAGGTGTCGGAAAGACAGAACTGGCACGTGCTTTAGCAAGATATATGTTCGACAGTGAAGATGCACTTATCAGGATTGACATGAGTGAATATATGGAAAAATTCACGGTTTCCAGGTTGATTGGTGCACCTCCCGGATATGTAGGTTATGAAGAAGGCGGACAATTAACAGAGAAGGTGAGACGCAAACCTTATTCAGTAATTCTGTTGGATGAAATTGAAAAAGCTCATCCCGATATTTATAATATCCTGTTGCAGGTGTTGGATGATGGCGTTCTTACGGATGGGCTTGGAAGAAAGATAGATTTTAAAAATACCATGATCATCATGACTTCCAACATTGGGGCAAGGCAATTAAAAGATTTTGGTGCCGGAGTTGGTTTTACTACCGCTTCCCGGATTCAAAATGCAGACGAAAATAATAAGGCCGTTATTGAAAAAGCATTGAAACGTACTTTCAGTCCGGAGTTTTTGAACAGGATAGATGATGTTGTAATTTTCAATTCACTTTCTGAAGGAAACATTTTCTCAATCATAGATATTCTGATGAAAGGAGTTACAAAAAGGCTGGACAACCTCGGTCTGAAATTGGAACTGTCAGAAGAGGCTAAGAAGTTTATTTCAGAGAAAGGATATGATTCGCAATTTGGTGCAAGGCCTTTGCATAGAGCCATCCAGAAATACCTTGAAGATCCTTTAGCCGAAGAGATTTTGAATATGCATGTGAAAAGCGGTGATGTGCTGATTGCCTCACTTGACAAAGAGAATTCAAAGATAACTTTTGAAGTAAAAGAAAGCCCTGTACAGAAAAAGAAATCTGAAGTTTAATTATTCATTTTATAAATATTAAAATGCCATCGGAAACGGTGGCATTTTTTTTATAATCCTCTTTCATATTCCGGAATAAAAATAGTTCGGAATACTTGTGTAATAAGTATTGAGCAAAGAAAGAAATATCGCTGATTCTGATTTTTTGTCAATGAAAGTTGTTTGCCAGTTGCTTTTAATTTTTGTGTTTTCTTTTTTTTGTGCCATTTTTGTATTCATGTTTCCAAAAATTATTATAACAATTGATGGCTTTTCTTCATGCGGCAAAAGCACCTTGGCAAAACAGCTGGCCCAAAAATTAAATTACACTTATATTGATAGCGGGGCAATGTATCGTGCCATCACTTTATATTTTTTGAGAAATAATATTGACCGTTCTGATGAAAAAGAAATACGACGGGCTCTGCAAAATATTTCACTTGAATTTATAGTTAATGAGCATTCCGGAAATTCTGAAATTTATCTGAATGGAGAAAACGTGGAGTATATTATCCGCGATCTCGTTGTGGCAGAAAAAGTGAGCGAAGTTGCTGCACTGAAAGACGTAAGAACATTTGCTGTAGCTGCACAACAAAAAATGGGTATTAATAAAGGTATCGTAATGGATGGCCGGGATATTGGAACGGTTGTTTTCCCTAATGCAGAAGTAAAAATATTTATGATTGCTGATGAAGCCGTAAGAGTAGAAAGAAGATTTGCAGAAATGTTTGACAAGAATCCAAATATTTCTTTAGATGAAATAAAGACGAACATTGCACTCCGCGATTATATTGATTCCAATCGTAAAGTAAGTCCACTGCGCAAAGCACATGACGCAATAGAACTCAATAATACGCATCTTACAGAAAAACAACAACTGGATTTTGCATTGAAACTTGTTCGAAAAGTTTGTGAGCCCGTTTTGTAAATGTTCAACATTACCCGGCAATCAACCTGCCTCCTGAATATAAAGTGAGAATATCAGCATTATCTTCTGTCAAACAGAATTTGATATCTTTTTCCAAACCGAAATTCATGAGTCTGTGATAATGAGAAGCATTCTTTTCTTTCATAAACCCTAATAAATCACCATTTGCCTGCAGATACAGGGTTTCGGCGATTTGTGAAGCATCACAATTGATGTCAAAATTTTCTTTTATCCGGTTCATTACAGCGCCTGCAAAAAGCGTGTCTTCTATATTGATCCTGTTTTTCCAGGCCGCGCAAGCGAGAATAACATTCGTTTTCTGATTGACGAGATAATCGCAAACAGATGAAATGTTGCAAAACGAACCGGTAATAATTGCTTTGGCATTTGCTGCAAGCGCTACATGCAAAAGTTTGGTACCATTGGTAGTTGTCAGCACCAATGTTTTTCCTTTTATGAAATCTGAAGTGTATTGTAAAGGCGTGTTCCCATATTCCAGTCCTTCAGCAATTTTCCCGTCCCTTTCACCAGCAGTAATTACTGCCATTTGCTTGCCCAGTTTGATACAATCTGCGACGCTGTCAACAGGAATTACCGCTTTGGCGCCATTGTATAATGCAGCGGCGATGGTGGAAGTCGCGCGAAGAATATCGATGATCACAACCGTACTGTTACTGATGTCATATAGTTTCAGAAGCGACGGCGATAAAACCGTATTGAGCGAAGGCAGTTTATTTTTTTTTGACGTCATTTAATTAAAAAATTACTTGCTTTTATTTATTCAAAAGGCATTTTTACCACTTTTGCAGGTACCAGTTTTTCTCTTATTTTAATAAAAACTTTTGTATCAATTTTTGAGTAATTCACATTTACATATCCCATCGCAATTGCTTTTTGCAGCGATGGCGATTGTGTACCACTTGTTATCCTGCCGATCTTTTCTCCTTCATCATTTTGAATTTCATAATCATGACGCGGAATTCCTTTCTCCAGCATTTCCAGGCCGATTAATTTTTGTTTAATGCCTTCTGTTTTTTCTTTAGCAAGAATATCTTTTGCTACGAAATCTTTCGTAAATTTTGTAATCCAGCCCAGGCCTGCTTCTAATGGGGAAGTGGTGTCATCAATATCGTTTCCATAAAGACAATATCCCATTTCGAGACGCAGCGTATCACGAGCGGCAAGTCCAATTGGTTTTAAGCCTTTTGGTGTTCCTTCAGCAAAAATTTTATCCCAGATAATATCAGCATTGTCATCTTTATCTTCAAAATAAATTTCGATTCCGCCAGAACCGGTATAGCCTGTAGCGCTGATCAGAACATTATCCACTCCTGCAAATTTCCCTTTTACAAAAGTGTAATATTTCATGTTTAAAATATCAACATCTGTGAGTGGTTGCAAAATTTTTGTAGCATTTGGCCCTTGTATTGCCAGCAAGCACGTTTTATCAGAAATATTATGCATTTCCACATTTTCCGAATTGTGTTGGGAAATCCAATCCCAGTCCTTTTGAATATTGGAAGCATTTACTACCAGCATATACACTTTATTTTCTTCAATGCAATACACGATCAGGTCATCAATAATTCCACCAGCTTCATTTGTCAGGCAACTATACTGGGCTTTTCCGGGAGTTAGTTTTGTAGCGTCATTGCTCGTTAACCGCTGAATTAAATCCAGTGCTTTGTCCCCCCTCAGAATAAATTCACCCATGTGGCTCACATCAAAAACCCCGGCATTTTTTCTAACAGTTGCATGTTCATCATTAATCCCCGAGTAACTGATGGGCATATTATAACCTGCAAATTCAGCCATTTTTGCGCCAAGCGCGATATGTTTTTGGGTGAATGGAGTATTTTTCATTTTATTTTTTAAAAGTGTGCAAATTTAGGAGAAAAAATGAGGTATTAGGTGTGAGGTATCAGGATTAGGTACTGGCATATGCGCCTCAAATTTTCACCATTCACTATTCACTATTCACCATTCACCATTCACAACTTCTCACCACTTATCTCCCGCAATTATTTTCTGCAGTTCATCATGAATTTTTCCATTTGTTGCGATAATTCCGGGTTCAAAAGGATTATATTTTTCTCCTTTTAAATTGGTCACTTTTCCACCGGCTTCCTCGACAATTAAATATCCTGCAGCACTATCCCATGCGTGCAATTCGTGTTCGTAAAAACCATCAAACCGGCCTGCTGCTACCCAACATAAATCGATGGCGGCGCTACCGAGTCTTCTTACCGGAATACCTCTTTTTATTAATTTGGCGAATACTTCCAATGGTCCATTTGGCTGATCTAAATAATTATAAGGAAAGCCGGTAACAAGGCAGCTTGTGGATACCTGTGTTTTATTTCCTACCGATATTCTTTCATTATTCAGAAAAGCGCCTTTCCCTTTTTCAGCAAAAAAGAATTCATTTAAATTCGGGTTATACACAGCAGCCATAAACATTTCATGTTTATATTCCAGACCGATGCTTACACAACAAATGGGGATTCCATTTGCAAAATTTACCGTGCCATCGATCGGGTCAATGATCC
Organism: Hanamia sp.; assembly: GCA_035475995.1. Taxonomy (GTDB): domain Bacteria; phylum Bacteroidota; class Bacteroidia; order Chitinophagales; family Chitinophagaceae; genus Ginsengibacter. Next base: position 12,473 of record DATILZ010000530.1, read on the forward strand.
ACCTGTAGTCGCTTTCGGAGATTTTTGCATCTGCCTCTTCACTCACGATTCCGTGATCCGGAAATGCAGTTTTAATTACCGAACGGATTGCTTTATCAGATGCGAAGTCTGCTTCAGTTACCAGATTGTTAATTCCTTCTTTGTGGCTGATTGAAAATTTGCCGTTAAAATACTTCTGTAATTCATTTGCGCCAGCGTTAGTGGCATCTATTAATGTTTGTTTGTACATTTTGCAAAGATTAATTTTTTTCTCCAATGTTTTATTGTTCATTATTCTATTGCTAAATTGCCTCACTTTCTTCTTTTTAATAATTGAACTTGCATTCAGCAAATGAATAAATAATTCAAATTCTGTATTTAAGACTTTAAACCTTCTCAATTGCGCCTCTCCGTCATTATAATAAATTTTAATGTAAAATATTTTTTAGAACAATGTCTTCTATCTGTGATAAAAGCAATGAAAAATATGGAAGGTGAAATAATTGTAGTTGATAATAATTCTACCGATGGCAGTTATGAATTTTTTCAAAATAAATTTCAGCAGGTAAATTTCGTCTGGAATAAAACAAATTCTGGCTTTGCAAAAGCAAATAACAAGGCTTTGAAAATGGCAAAAGGCCAATACGTTTTATTTCTAAATCCGGATACCATTGTTCCGGAAGATTGTTTTGAAAAATGTATTTCTTTTATTAAATCAAAAAATAATGAATGTGCTTTAGGAATAAAAATGATTGATGGCGATGGTAATTTTTTAAAAGAAAGTAAGAGAGCATTTCCATCACCACTGACTTCGTTTTATAAACTTTCAGGTTTGTCAAAATTGTTTCCTCATTCAAAAATTTTTGCAAAATATCACCTTGGTTATTTGCGCGAAAATGAAAATCATGAAGTGGAAGTGCTCGCCGGCGCTTTTATGATGATTCCAAAAAAAATTCTGGACATCACCGGCAGTTTTGATGAGGATTTTTTTATGTATGGTGAGGATATTGATCTCAGTTATCGCATTCAAAAAGCTGGATTTAAAAATTATTATTTTGCTAAAACTTGCATCATTCATTTCAAAGGTGAGAGTACCAAAAAAGGAAGCCTGAATTATGTAAAAATGTTTTACAAAGCAATGAGCATTTTTGTAAAAAAACATTATGGAAGCAACGAATCCGGGTTATTCCGTTTTTTTATTCACATGGCTATCTTTCTGAGAGCCGCCATCGCAGCAGTTTCCCGCTTATTAAAACATAAATGGAACAATGAGCATGAAGATAGAAAAGGTAATGAGGATATATTTGTTCTTATTATTGGAAATGAAAGTGAATTTGAAAAAGCAAAAAAAATGTTGGGCGATTCACGAAGAAAAAATATTTTGTTTTACAACGTTGAGGATGATAAAAATACAGTCATAGATATCTCAAAATCAAAGGATATTGATGAAATTATTTTTTGTGAAGGCAAGGTTTCTTTTAAAGCAATTATTGAAATGATTCATCTAACTCATGGAGAAATAAAGGTTCAACTTTATTCCAACGGAAGCCATGCAATAATCGGTAGCAAATAAAGAAATAATACGAGTTCTTGTTCAAAACCAAGAAGGTTTATTTCAGACGTTCCTTTAAAAACAGTCTCAGGAAAACCTTCTTGGTTTGCCTGACAATCTAAATCGTCAATAAACTGCACCCCCTCAAATCGCTTACATCTCTTCTTCCCAAAACTTCAAAACTGTTATTTTTATAAACTTTTCCAACATCATCAGTCGCAATAAAACTGCATGAATAAAGATTTGCCAAATCAATAATATTGATCAATCCATTTGAAGATCTTTTATTTTTTGAAAATGAATTTATTGCGAAAGGATCATTGTACTCGCGGGTTAAAACCTTCATCCATGGCGGATTTTGAAATATTCCACCGCCTTTTGAATACGCCTGCGAAAGTAATTCGGTCATTCCGTATTCGGAATGAATTGTTTTTAATCCGAATTTATTTTTTAAAATTTCATGCACTTCCTCACGCGTTATTTCCTCTCTTTTTCCTTTCATTCCGCCGGTTTCCATAATGACGGTATTTTCCAATTTGAGGGAATATTTTTCTGCAAAATCAAGCAGCGCATAAGTAACTCCAATTAATAAAGTCGCCTGCCCGGTAATTTCATTATGTACCAGGGTTTGATAAAGTTTTTCGTGGTCATGCAAATAAAATCCGCTGTTATGATTATTGCTTTTTTTGATGAGAGCATCGACCATTACGATCAATGAAGAATTTTTCCTTTCCAGATATCCTGGCAATAAACCAAGAATGCACCAATTGGAAATATTTCCATAAAATAAATTGAATCCTTTTAAGAAACTTTTTTTATAAAGTTCTACACTTTTTACAGAATGCCTGCTGCTATTTTCTCCGGTAGTGCCGCTGCTTTCAAAAATAATTTCCGGCTCAAAGATTGTTGTTACAATTTGGTGTGTTTTGAAAAATGAAACCGGTAGAAAAGGTATTTTTTCAATAGAAGTAACCGTTTCCGGAATGATATGAAGTGCATCAGTATATTTTTTATACACCTCATTACTACGATATTGCAGAAAAAATATTTCCAGGGCCAGTTGGTTAAAATTATAATAACTGGCCTCGAAAATTTTATTTTCCCATTCCTGTATTTGTAACTTATTATTCAGTTTTTAATAATTAAATTTGAAAAATTAAACGACAAAGATGCGATACACAATCTTATTTTCAATATTCTTATTTGCAATACTGACAGGTTGTAACAAAGATAAATTCGGATCAAAGCCGACACTTAAGTTTAAATCTGTTAATACCACCGTACTTACAAACGGTCAGCAATTGCAGATGACATTATCTTTTACAGATGGCAGTGGCAGCCTTGCAGGTTCAATGTTTGTAGAAAGATATGTGGCAAACTGCCCTGCAAGCACCTTGAGTGAAATGGATTCAATTCCGAAATTTCCGTCCTCTAAAAATCAAAAGGGCGATCTGGTGATTTCTTATGATTATGTAAATATTGAACCCCAATGTCAGCAAAATGATACCGCCGTTTTTCGTTTTGCCATCAGCAATAAAGACAATCATACCAGCGACACGGTATCTTCACCGCCAATTATTATTCTTTATCAATGATCCGCAGGATCAAAAAATTTGTTGATTTTCTTTTATTTACCAGCATTTTTGTCGCCGGTTGTGCGATTGCATTCTGTCTCGAAACGAGCATTATGCTAAATGTTCCTTTTAATAATTTCAGTTTTTATGCTTTTGTTTTTGGCGCTACTATTGTCCAATACAATCTTCATTATATTGTAAAAAAAGTAGCGGTTAAAGATTCTGCCCGCCTTGCGTGGTCGCAACGAAATAAAAACATCCATCTTGTGCTGTTAATAGCGGGATGTTTATTAATTATCTATAGTTTGTTTGGTTTTCATCTTCAGCATTTTATTATTCTTTTCATTCTTGGTTGCATTTCTTTTTTATACTCATTTCCATTTATTCCTTTTGCCCAAAAAAAGCGCATCAAAGATTATGGTTTTCTCAAGATCATTACGCTCTCGCTTTTGTGGACGCTGGTAACGGTTTGGTTTCCGGTGAGCGGACGCGAATATGACGGAGGTCTTTTTGTTTTTATATTCTTCAAAAGATTCGTCTTCATGTTTATTCTTTGTTTACTCTTTGATATGCGGGATATTGAAGTAGATCGTTCAGAAAATATAAGAACACTTGCTGTAGCATTGGGACGCAAAAACTCATATGTTTTATCGTATTTGGTATTGCTGTTGTTTGTGTTATTGTGTGTTGCCCAATACATCTATCTTCCACAAATTCAGTTTCTTATTCCGATGTTGATTTCTTCTGCAGCTACATTGATAACGATAGAGATTACTAAAAAAATCAATTCAGATTATGTGTATCTGGCGGGAATTGACGGGATGATGCTCCTGCAACCCATTCTCATTTACTCATTCAGTTTAATACTTTAAATTTGCGTTTGTTAATAAAAATTTTCAATTATTTATATGGCAAAAGCAAAAAAATTATCTTCTGGTATTTCAGAAGCTTCAATGAACTTTTTAAAGACTTACATGAATACCGCATCGCCTGTAGGTGCAGAATCTAACGGCCAAAAAGTGTGGCTTAATTACGTGAAAAGCTA
>DATILZ010000531.1:0-1701 GCA_035475995.1 Hanamia sp.
AATTCCTCATCTCTTTCACTTTTTACTTTTGCCTTTTGATTTTTTAATTCTTCAATCAACTCAGCATTTACTTCTGAAAAATTATTTACAAAATTTAAAGGGTTTTGTATCTCATGGGCAATACCGGCAGTAAGTTCTCCGAGAGATGCCATTTTCTCGGATTGAATAAGTTGTGCCTGCGTTGCTTTAAGTTCGGTAAGTGTGTTTTGCAATGTTGATTTTTGTTGTAATAATTCTGCCGTTCTTTCCTGTACACGATTTTCTAAAAATTCATTTTGTTGAGAAAGTATTTGCTGCTTTTCCTGCTCTTGCCGGAGTGTGGTTTCGGATAGTTTATGTACCTGTATAAGCTGCCTTCGCAAATCCCGGTTAGCCGTTCCAAATTCCCAGGCCAAATGAAGTGCATACGTTAACGGAACACTCATGGCTGAAAAAATAACCCGTAAAATATTTAAAGTAGTTGTTCCTTCCGGAAACCATTTAAATATATCTATTATAAAGAAAAGAACTCCCAGCCATGAAATAGCCCAACCAATTACTAAAATCAAAAAGCCAGTTTTCCTGTTTCGAATACCCAAATAAAGTATTCTTACTGTTTCAACAATAATCAACAAAAAAGGAGGTAGTCCTATCCATGAAAAGCGGGAAGGCTGAATAGCAAAAAAAAGATATACTGCCATAAACCCGGCTAAAATCCAGGTACGTTTTGGCATTTTGCCATTATAATACAATGCATAAAACACAAGTAAGGTAAAGCATGGTATCCAGGATACTGCTAATTGAATGAGATGAGTTCCCCATATTATAGGTTTCCATTGACTATTAATAAAAATGATATAAGTGCCGATAAATAGTAAGGTGAAATTAAGCAGTAATAGTGCTGTTAAGAGGCTTGCCAAACGGCTTGGATAAAAAGAGTATACTACCAAAAAGAATAAACTAAATGCAATGAGTATACTAAATATCATAGGTATGAATGGAAGCTCATTGCGAGGTTTTAAGGCAAGATTAGGAGATGATAATAATACTCTGAAGCCAACAAACTTTGCAATGTAGCCAACGGTTTTAGCATGTTGATTAGAGTACCTCACTACTAGTAAATGTGTAGTGTTAGTATCTGGTTGAATGATAACTGCCTGCTTGGGAACAAAGATTTTTTCATCATTTAATGTGCTACCCACCGTTCCGAAACGATATATGAGTTTGCCATCCAGGTAAATTTCTGAAGCTCCGAAGTGGCCTACCCACATGGCCAAAGCCTTGCCTCGCCATTCCGGTGGCACATTAAATCTTTTGCGAAACCAGCCGATGCCATTCCAGTTTACTGGCTTTCCCTTTTCGTCCTGTACATATTCCGTGTTTACTATTTTCCAATCTTGTTTATTGTAGGCTGTATCTGAAAAAGAAGAAAAATCTCCGGCATGAAACTCCCATAAAGAATCAATCGGGATTTGATTAAAGTTTTTTAACTCATATCTATACTCGAATTCCTCAAAGTCCTGTGCAATTATTGTACTGCAACCCATAATGAAAAACAGGAGCGTAAAATATACGCTAAACCACTTTGCTGGTTTATTTACTTTTTTCATTATTGTGTTGCTTTGGGTAAATGAATTACAAATTCTGTGTATTCTTCTGCTTTTGAGTTTACTGTAATCTCTCCACCATGTGCTTTAATAATATCATAACTTAAACTCAATC
>DATILZ010000532.1:0-3213 GCA_035475995.1 Hanamia sp.
TGCATGGATTTATATTACTGCAGCAGGAATGCTCACTTTATCTTTGGTAGCTTATTTTAGAAATAAAGGCAGGTATTCTTAACGGCGGAGAATTAAAAGATGAATTTTCATTTATAATATGAGACGGTTGTTAATTAAAAAAACCAGTATGATCAACAGATTTACAAAAAAAATTAAATAATTGTAAAACATCAAACCACATTGCGCATTCCCTTTTATCTTATGCAATCCCCTGAAAGCCAATGCCACATCATTCCATTCTTATCCAGTTCCAGCTATTTTATATTGCATTTTAATTTAGGTTCAGGTAATTTCTGCTTGCTTTATTTTTTTTCTAAAAGTTGAATTCATGTTTACATTTTTTTCTGATGAAAAAATATTTTTTCTGTTGCAAATGCTTTCTAAATAAAGAACATTTACAATAATTGGTGTATTAAATTGTAGGTTGAAAGTTGAAAGTTCAATTTTCGGTTGATTATTTCCAGGCTGCTTCGTTCTTTTGTTCATAATCGCCGAAAGCTTTTTCAAGTCCGATCAATACCTCGGCAGACACTTCAAACAAAGCCTTTGCTGATCGGTCTTCTACTCTTTCAATATCTTTACGCAAATGGTCAATCAGTACTCTAAATTCTTTCTTCACATTTGCAGTGTGTTCCATTGGATTACTTGTGTTCTTGTCTATCATAACATTTATTTTATTCGTTTTCAAATATTGTTACCGGATAAATTTTTATATCAGTCGCGGAAATTCAGATAAATCATAATGCAATACCCATTAGCATCGTGTTTTTTTATGCCGGAACTGTTCCCTATGTTTAAAAAATATTGCTACTAATGTTATGCCAGAAAGATAGGCTCAGGAACAAATTTTCGGCCATTCCAAAAATCTTCAAAATTTCGGGATAGAATCGTAAAAACAGAAAATTAGCGCTCTTGATATGGGGCATAAAAATTGTAACCGGTTTTCCGGTACTAAAAAGAAAAATCATCCGATGAATAAAAGAGAGATAGAAATTAATTTAACAGACGTGAGACTTGGGGCCAATTTAGCAGAACCAGGAGAGTCAAAAGCGCTTGTGGTCTTTGCACATGGCAGTGGCAGCAGCCGTTTAAGCCCCCGGAATAATTTTGTAGCCGACATCCTGAATAAACGCAATATTGCCACTTTGCTCACCGATCTTTTAACACCCGATGAAGATAGTATCTATGAGAACCGGTTCGATATATCCTTATTAACCGGGCGGCTTGTAAGGGTTTCTCAATGGGCAATGGGGCAAATATCATTTCCAAATCCTATTGGTTTTTTTGGCGCCAGTACCGGCGCCGCTTCCGCTTTAGAAGCGGCTGTTTCCCTGGATACAAAGATCAGTGCTGTAGTAAGCCGTGGTGGTCGCCCTGACCTGGCAAAAGATCTATCCAAAGTAAAAGCTCCCACTTTACTGATCGTGGGTTCATTGGATACGCAAGTGATCGGTTTGAACAGGCAGGCTTATCTCCAACTTCGCTGCGAAAAGGAATTAGAAATTGTTGAAGGCGCTACACACTTATTTGAAGAGCCTGGCACTTTGGAGATAGCGGCAAACCTGGCAGCAGACTGGTTTGAGCAGCATTTTAAAGCTGCTGATTTTAAAAAGAGTTGATTAAAATATGAATATGTATTTTATTGACAGCTTTGATGCAGCAATGCAGTTGGAAAAAAGGTCAGAAAAATATAAAGATACAAATGCGGTAATTCTTGCTGTACCCCGCGGTGGTGTTCCCATTGGATATTATCTCGCCAGGCATTTCAATTTTCCATTGGATCTTTTGATGACCAAAAAATTGGGACATCCTTCCAATGAGGAATATGCGATAGGTGCTGTAGGTTTAGAGGATTCTATTATTGAAGAAATGAGGGGCATTCCACAGGAATATACAAAAGGAAACAGCAAGAATTCATCATCAGTTAAAAGAGCGCTATAAAAAATTATGGGAGAAAGGGAACCATTGAATATACAGGGTAAGATTGCCATAGTAACAGATGATGGCGTAGTGGGCGGCAGAACCATACTTGCAACACTTAAAATGTTGGGTGCGAGGAATCCGGAGAAATTAGTAGTTGCCGTTCCAGTGGCATCCCGGGAGGAGGCTGCTACCCGCATTAGTGAAGAAGTAGATGAATTTATTTGCCTTTATATCCCTTTCCCCTTTTATGGAGTTGGAAGGTTCTATGAAAACTTTACTCAAACCACTGATGAAGAAGTAATTGAGTTACTGAATGAATTGAATGAAAGAGAAATAATTCATTAGTAGCCGTTGGATAATTTGTTTAAAAACAAGCAGATCAAATAATAAACTATTTTTTTCCTAAACTTTATAAAATGGCAAACATTCAAAAATATTTAGAAGAAGCAACCAGGTTCTTCAATAGCCTGGCTACAGAACTTGGTAATCCTGAAAATACAGACCAGGCTTACAGGCTTACATCAGCCTTTTTTCATACACTCAGGGAACGAATTACCGTTGTTGAATCCTTTCACTTTATTGCTCAGTTGCCGCTTATATTAAAAGGCATTTATGTAGATGGATGGAAGCCGAGTGAATATAATAAATCTGAAACTGTTGAAGAGTTTCTGTATGATGTGAGACAGCATTCCCTCAAAACAGCATCAATTGACTTTGGTAGCGACCAGGAAGCGCGTGATAATATAGAAGCCGTGATCCGCATATTACGCCATTACATTAGTGATGGGGAAATAGAGCATGTAAAAGCTCAGCTTCCTCCTGCAATAGCAGAATTATTTAAAAAAGGAGATATTACTGCGTAATACAATCTACTTTCCTCTTAAATCCTTTTCTTGTAATAAGTTATGTTTAAATGGCTCTTTTCTTAATTAAAGTAAAACAGAATTCAGGATAATTACACAACCTTTCAAAGTAATGCAACGTTTAAAAGGAATCAGGTGTCAATTGAAAAATTGTAAATGAAGATCCTTCTATTTTTGGTTGTTTTATTTTTATCTGCGAGTTGCAATAAAAATATTACCAACAATTCTGTTGATCAGAAAGGAACTGATATTTTTCCAAACAAAATTGGTGACACATGGGTTTATCTGGTTGATGATACTTTAGTAAACAGGGGAAGCGAGGATAGCCCATTTGTGCAATACAATCTCACCGTATCTGTAATTAAAAGCATTGAACTGGCCGGAGGTATAAAAGCCAATGTTTGGA
>DATILZ010000533.1:0-3012 GCA_035475995.1 Hanamia sp.
AAACAAATTACTCATCAAATGTAATCGAAACAAAAAAAGGTAATGCCTCTTATTTTTCAATAAAAAATCCAGCTCAAAAAAATACTGAATCAATTGACTGGAGTGCTGTGCAGGGAAATGATGTTTATGATCTTTATAAAAAAATCATATCTTATCCGCATATTCCTAATATCATTTATTTCCATAAAGCGCAATCAAAACTTGTGGACATTGATTTAAAAATTACAGGAAAAAAAGTAGGCTACATTCCCGGCGCAGGTGATAAAGTTCCGGACGCTTTAAGAAAAATGGGTTATGAAGTAACAGTGCTCTCTTCAAAAGATATCACCGCCAATAATCTGAAACAATTTGATGCCATCATAACAGGGGTTCGTGCATATAACATTTATGAATGGCTCAATGATTCGTACAATACTTTAATGAATTACGTAAAAGATGGGGGTGTTTTATTGGTCCAATACAATACCAATAATAATATCGGACCGGTGAAAGCGAAGATTGGCCCTTATCCATTTACTATTTCGAGAAATCGCGTTACAGATGAAAATGCAGCTGTTTCATTTTCAGATCCGCAGAATATTTTATTAAATTATCCCAATAAAATCACCCAAAAAGATTTCGAAGACTGGATCCAGGAACGCAGTACTTACCAGGCAGAAAATTATCAATCAAATTATAAATCTTTATTTTCAATGCATGATGCAAATGAAGCGCCATCTGATGGAAGCCTTATCTACACTGATTATGGCAAAGGAAGATTTGTTTATTGCAGCCTGGTAATGTTTAGGGAATTGCCGGCAGGAGTTCCAGGCGCATATCGTTTGTTTGCTAATTTGCTGGCGAAACCTGAAAAGTAAATTAACTAAACCAGGAAGGTTTTTTAAGAAGTTTAAAATTGAAAAGAGTGTAATAAAAGCTTCTTGGTTTTTAATCTGAAATAAGAACTATGCAGAAATCGGGAAAAAAATATTGGAACAAATTATATGTCATTGTATTCCTTTTTTTAGTGCTGCAAATTATTTTCTATTATTTTATCACTAAGTATTTCAATTAGCTAATTAACTATTTAAAATTAGACTCCAGTATGAGTTATTCCGATTGGATCGTGCTTATTATAACCCTTACTGGTATTATTATTTATGGCGTTTATAAAAGCAGAACAACCAAAAATCTTGATGGATATTTTTTAAGCAACCGCGATATGCCCTGGTATCTTGTGCTCCTGAGTATAATGGGAACCCAGGCAAGCGCTATCACATTCATAAGCGCACCTGGACAGGCTTACACAGATGGAATGCGTTTCGTACAATATTATTTCGGACTGCCTCTTGCCATGATTGTTATCTGTATTGTTTTTGTTCCGGTGTTTAATAATCTAAAAGTTTATACCGCGTATGAATTTTTAGAAAAACGTTTTGATTTAAAAACAAGAACACTCACTTCTTTTCTTTTTCAAATCTCAAGGGGATTATCTACCGGTATCAGTATTTACGCACCATCATTGATTTTAAGTTCGCTGCTTGGCTGGAATATTTATTACACCAATATTATCATGGGCGGCATGTTGATTATTTACACTGTTACCGGCGGAGCAAGAGCCGTGGCGCATACACAAAAACTTCAGTTAATCATTATCATAGTTGGAATGGTCATCGCTGGATATTTGGTTGTTCATCTGATGCCCGCGAATGTAAGTTTTTTAGATGCTTTACATCTTGGAGGAAAAAATGGAAAGATGAATATCATCACTTCGGGTGAAACAGCAACGGGCTTCGACTGGAAGGATAAATACAATATCTGGAGCGGCGTTATTGGTGGTTTTTTTTTAGCGCTTTCTTATTTTGGAACTGACCAAAGCCAGGTAGGGCGCTATTTAACCGCACAAAATAACAGGCAGGGAAAATTAGGATTATTGATGAATGGAATTGTAAAAGTGCCGATGCAATTTTTAATCCTGATGCTCGGTGTTTTGGTTTTTTCTTTTTATCAATACAATAAAGCGCCGATTCATTTTAATGAAGTGCAAATAGAACGTGCAAAAGAAACGAGTTATAAAAAAGAATTGATAAACCTTGAAACAACTTATGCAACAATTTCTCCTGAAGATAATTTGCAAAAAACAAAAATTAAAACTGAATATGCTGCAGTGCTATCAAAAGCATTGCCTGGCGAAGATGTAAATGATACGAACTATATTTTCCTTCGTTTCGTGATTGATTATTTACCGAAAGGTTTAGTAGGTTTATTGATTGCAGTGATTTTTTTGGCAGCGTGGGGAAGCATTGCGGCAGCATTAAATGCGCTTGCATCCTGCACAGTTGTTGATATTCACAAAAGATTTTTAAAGAAAGAACTGACGCAAAAACAGGATTACAACATTTCCAAATTCTATACTTTTTTATGGGGAATATTTTGCATTTTGGTGGCGGAATTTGCCGGTAATCTTGGCAATAGTTTAATAGAAACAGTGAACATTTTAGGCTCCTTATTTTATGGTGTAATTCTCGGAATTTTTATGGTGGCTTTTTGGTTCAGGCGCATAAAAGCCAATGCGCTTTTTTATGGATCTATCATTTCAGAAGTGTTTGTAATTCTGATTTATAAAGGAGACTATATTTCGTTTTTATGGCTGAATATGATCGGAGCGATATTGGTAATTGTGATTGGATTTTTGTTGCAGCAGTTTATGGGGAATGACAGAGAAAAAAATAAGCAGGACGATATTGTTATGCCTTTCCCCTAAAGCTTTTTTTCTGATACTGAGTTTTCAAGTAAAATAACTTTATAACAAATAATCTTCCGTAGTAAACCAACAAATATTGCGAATTAAGTTTTTATCTCAATACCCGTTTTTACTATTTCTTCTACAAATGCATCACCTTGTTCAAAGTCCGAGTAGCAAAAGTGCGTGGTTGTATGGTATAATGTTTCCTTAGTGCTTTCACAAACCGTTTCATGTCTATAAAACCCACACCGCTAAAGTCATCGGCTACTAATGCAACATCAATATCG
>DATILZ010000534.1:0-1942 GCA_035475995.1 Hanamia sp.
AAATGGTAAAATTATTTCTGCAACATTCATAGATAAATCAATCGGATTAACAATTAAATGGGAAGCGCAATTAAAAGATGGTTCCAATTATATCAAACAACAATGGTCTTTCCAGGCAAAGGATTCATTGGAAATTGTAAAATATTCAATGCTTGAAATTCCATCTGAAAATGCAAAACAAATGGGAACGGTAGATGGAACGCCATTAGTTTCTGATGAAATGTTTTTTGCTTTGGAACATCCGATGAGCAAAAATGAAATCAATAAAAAAAGTGCAGATTCTTATTTGCCACGGCAGGAAGTTTTGAAACATTCTGACAGCATGGTCATCACCACTGTTTTCGGCGTTACTCCAAAAGATCAGTTGCGGCGCGGGTTTTTGTATTATGTGGAAAGAGAAAGAGCGCATCCATACAGGCCCTTTCTGCATTACAATTCCTGGTACGACCTTTCGTGGATTGATAGAAAAATGACTGAATCTTTGTGTCTCGACCGGATAAAAATGTATGGAGATAGTTTGATTAAAAAGAGGAAAATAAAAATGAAGGCATTTTTATTTGATGACGGTTGGGATGATAATGCATCACTTTGGAAAGTGAGTAAATATTTTCCAAATGGATTTACAAATATGAAAAACCTGGCAGAAAGTTATGGAGCGCAAATAGGTTTATGGCTTTCGCCGTGGGGCGGATATGATTCTGCAAAAATGGAAAGATTAAAATATGGACGTTTGCAAAATCCACCATTTGAAACCAATGAAAATGGCTTTTCATTAGCAGGCCCGGTTTATTTTAAAAGGTTTGAAAAAGTAACTACAGGTTTTATGCGAAAAGATAAAGTAGCGATATTTAAATTCGATGGAGTAGGAGCAGGAAACGGCGCAAGCGGTGCAGGATTGAAATATCAAAAAGACATAGAAGCATTGCTCCTGCTGACTCAAAAACTTCGAAGCATCAATCCGGATTTATATTTAAGTCTCACAGTCGGAACCTGGCCATCGGTTTATTGGTTATATTATGGCGATGCGATCTGGCGTGCTGGAAACGATTTTGGCTTTGCCGGAACGGGAAGTAAACGTCAGCAATGGATAACTTACAGGGATGGAGAATCGTATAAAAATGTGGCGAAAAGAGCGCCTTTATATCCATTAAATTCTGTGATGCTTCATGGAATTTGTATTTCAAATGTTGGTTACCCGGCAACCTTAGAAATGGATTTGAAAGATATATCCGATGGAATCTGGTCTTTTTTTGCAAGTGGCACCAGTCTCCAGGAACTATACATTAATCCACATCTCCTCACTCCAGCAATGTGGGATTGTCTTGCAACAGCAGCAAAATGGGCCAACGACAATGCAGACGTTTTAAAAGATGTGCATTGGATTGGCGGCGATCCGGAAAAAGGAGAAGTGTATGGATACGCCGCATGGAATCCGCGCAAAGGTATATTCTCATTGAGAAATCCATCAGCAACAAAAAAGACTTTTGAAGTAAATCTGAAAGAAATATTTCAATTACCAGAAAGTGCTCCAATAAAATTTCAATTGCAAAGTGCAATTAATCCAAATGATGATTCTTCAAAAGAAGCCGTGAATGCTGGAAAAAGCTTTAGTATTACTTTGACGCCTTATGAATTAAAAATCTGGGACGCGTTTCAGGGTCAGTAAAAGAAATAATAGCAATTGATATTCTCAGTGCAAATAGTGTAATTTTTATTCCTTCATAAAATCAATCTTCCAACCCTTTTCCAATCCGTATAACAAACGACCGGTATTAATAAAAATATTAAATAAATGCTCCGATATCTTACAATTGCACCAATTATCGGAACAGTATAGCCTGTTATCAGAAGCATGGTAAGGCTAAAAAAAATGCCAAAATAAATGAGTGGATTTATGGAAATATTTTTCTTTCTGAAAAAAAGAAAGATAAGAAATAAAATT
>DATILZ010000535.1:0-9542 GCA_035475995.1 Hanamia sp.
AGGCACAAAAGCCAATCCTGTTTTATGTAATGATGTCAATTCAGCAGATCCTGAAATAATCGGGAAGTATTTATTTTACCCTGTTTTTAATAAAGACACTTTGAGAATATCCGCAGTTTGAATACATTTAATTAACGGTAAAGATTTTTATGCCGATTTATTTACATAACGATTCAGAAAGCATAGTTGAAGTTCAGAAAGGGATGCCTGTTAGTTATTCAGGGCCGCTTTTAAGAGGAAGTAACGTTTTATAATTTGCAAAAGGCACCTTTCGATTAATTATACAAGAGATAGTAATGCTGCATACAACAAATAAATTAACCATTGATGAAACCGCTTACAGAAGCAAATTGCAATTTGATAAAGAAGGCACAAAAGCCAATCCTGTTTTATGTAATGATGTCAATTCAGCAGATCCTGAAATAATCGGGAAGTATTTATTTTTGCATTAATTTTATATTTGCAAAAAACAAATCTGTTTTATTTTCCCCGAAGGTAAACGTCAAATTGCATTGGATGAAAACTAGCAATAAAGTCACAAACATCTCTGCTCCTGCTGGTAAAAAAGTTTTGGTAAAACCAAAAACCAACTCATTGCAAGACCGCGCAGATTATTTTGAAAAAGAAATAGAGATATTGCTTGACTTAAGTGATGCGATTATAAAAGTCAGAGAAAAAGATGATCTTATCAAAGTGTTTGCATCAAAATTGAAAGGTCTTTTTTATTTTACTCATGCGGTTATATCCCTGATTGATAAACAAAATAAAACTTATTACCCGTTTCTATTTGATACTTCCGCAATGCATATTCGCCATCGCTCGGAGTTGCCTAATTTACTGCTTAATCAATATTACCTTGATGACCCTTTTATAGGAATGACTGTTGGGATTGATACTCCGGTTGCTTTTCTTTTGGATGGAATCATGGGCAGGCCTGGAATTCCCGCATTTCTGCAGGTAAATTATGAAACCGGAATTAAGCAGGCGATGATTGTGAAGTTGAAAAACAAAATGGAAACGATTGGATTTGTGTTCATTTATTCTGATAGAAAGAAAGAATTTCCGGATGAATTCAAAAATGTTTTGCAAGCAATTTCGCCACTCTTGTCTAATGCAGTAGCGAATATTATTATCAACAACGAAATAAAGCATAAAGAATTCATTACGCAAACGCTTTTGAAATTAAGCAATGATATGGTCAGCGTGCGCGAAAAATCTGACCTTTTAAATGTGATCAGCGTAAGCCTTAAAAAAGTGATCTATTTTACACACTGCGTAATGATAAAGCTTGATGAAGATGGAAAAACTTACCATACTTTTTTAACTGATCCCGAATCGCGTATAAAAGAATTAGCGGAATATGGTGATATCACCACGAAGGCAAACCCGGTAAATGATGGTATCTTCAATGTTGCTTTCCAATCTGAAATGCCTTTTGTTCTTGAGATGAAATCTTTTAACCGGCCAAAAGCACCAGACTGGTTTAAATTAAATTATGCAACAGGCGCAAAAGAGATTTTATTTAAAATGCTACCGGATGATGTCAAACCCAAACACGCGTTACTTCTGTTTTCTGATAAAACAAAAGGTTTTAATGAAAGTTCTTTTCAAATAATTGATCGTATTGCAAGCCAGCTTTCTACCGCAGTAAAAAATATTCTTGCCAATGAAGAAATACTGAACAAGGAAAAAGACAAATCATTTTTACTGGACTTCAGCCATGAAATTGCGGCTGCAAGAACCAAAAATGAATTAAGCCTGGCGATTCATTCTTCTTTAAAAAAGTTGAGCGATATAAGGGCGTACTTTATAAGAATTATAAATGAAGATGGAGAAACGATGAGTCCTTTCATGCATGATAATGATGTGTTTTATATAAACAATCCTCTGTTTAAAGAGCTTCTCGATGTCAAAATTCCAATTGATGAAGGAATAACAGGGCGGGTGATGCAGGCGAAAACGCCCGTTTTCATTGACTTTGAAGAAGAAATTAGTCGTGGAAATACAGATCATTATATTGAGTTCTGGAAAAAGTTGGGTCCGAAAAAACCGGAATTTCAAAAGATATATGGAACCGCGCTTTCTGTCGGTGACAAAAAATCGGGCATACTTTGGGTGATTACACCACAAATAAATAAATCACTTTTGGATGGAATATGCGCCCAGGTTTCTTTGGCAATTGCCAACATAAAATCTAATGAAGAAATTGTAAAACGCGAACAGGAAAAATCATTTCTTTTAAATTTCAGCAATGATATTGCCGCCGTCAGAACCAAAGAGGATTTGGAATTGTCTATTAATAAAGTTTTACAAAATGTGCTTCATATCAAATTAACCATGATTAGGTTAATAGATGATGATGGCGTTCATCTGACACCTTACATCTACGACAAAACCGCAGCTTATACCAGGGACGAGAATTACGAAAAACTGATTTCTGCCAAACTTACGATTCATGAAGAATTAACTGAAAGAGTATTACTGAGCGACAATCCTGTAATCTTTAATATTGAAGAAGAGAAAAGCATGGGAAACAGAGGCCCCTATATTTTCCTTTGGAAAATGGCTGACTATAAAAATGTATATGCCGCACCGTTACGTGTAGGCAATACCGATCTCGGCACCTTATGGCTTTTGACCAATGACGTAAATCTATCGCTTCTCAAAGGAATTTGTTCACAAATATCTACCGCTATTTTCAACATCAAAGCCAACGAAAAAATATTGGCTTTTAAGGAATTGGTGGAAAAGGAAAACGACCATCTCAAAGAGGAGATCAGGACCATTTACAATGCTTATGACATTGTAGGTGAGGGCCAGGAAATGCAGCGGGTATATGATATGATATCATTGGTAGCGCCTTCCAATTCAACCGTGCTTTTATTAGGCGAAACAGGCACAGGCAAGGAACTCATTGCCCGCGCCATTCATAATTCTTCCCCACGGAAGGACAAACTGATGATCAAAGTAAATTGTGCTGCCTTGCCTGCGAACCTGATAGAAAGCGAACTTTTTGGCCATGAAAAAGGAGCGTTCACCGGCGCCATTGAACAACGCATTGGCAAATTTGAGTTGGCAAATAAGAGCACGTTATTCTTAGATGAAATCGGGGAAATGCCCCTTGAAACGCAGGTGAAATTATTGCGTGTAATCCAGGAGCGTGAACTAGAAAGGGTGGGCGGAAAAACGACTATAAAAATTGACGTGCGCATCATTGCTGCCACCAACCGCAACCTGGAAGATGAAATAAAGGCAGGACGTTTCCGATCCGATTTATATTACCGGCTCAATGTCTTCCCGATATATCTTCCCCCGCTGCGAAACAGGATCGAAGATATTGAACCACTGGCTAATTTTTTTCTTGTCCGCTACAGCAAAAATTCAGGAAGAAAAATAAATTCTATTTCCGCAAAGGTGATGAAACAACTGAGAAGCTATGCGTGGCCGGGTAATGTGAGGGAACTCGAGCATTTGATTGAGAGAACCGTTTTGCTATCCCGGGAAAATACGTTGAATGAAATCCAATTACCGAAAAGTGGTGTTACAGTAAACGAACATTCTTTTGATATTTCTAATTTGCCACTAAGGGAAGTGGAACGTACCTATATTATTGAAACATTAAAGCGCTGCGATGGTAAAATTGCCGGGATGGGTGGCGCTGCTGAAATCCTTGATATTCCCTCTACAACCCTGCATTCAAAACTGCAAAAGCTACGTATTTCAAAAGCAGATTATTTCGTGAAAAAAGATTGATTGCTTTTTTCAATTCCTTTTTTTGAAAGATAAAACTCAGGCATTTGTTGCCGGGATTTTTGTTTATTAAATAGTGTATGAGTTCCCTTTTTTATTTCAATCCCTTCTTCTTTTAATGCACGGTATTTAGTGTCTTTATTCGTCTATACACGAAATACAGTGAACCAAGAAAGAAGCCTCTTTTTGTAATTATCTATTCTTCAACGATTTGCACATTGGCACATGGCTTGAAATAACTGGCTGTCAGTGAAGAAAACGAAAATAAGTTTTAGCAGGGCCGTCGGGATTTAAAAAAATAAAAATAAAACGCCTTGCAAGTTGTGAACCATTTATTCAAAAATTAAAACCATTTAAAATTAAAACAATGAGCACTCAAACAATTTCAATTGAGACAAAAGTGACCGATTATAAAAATGTCCACAGGCTTGCAAAACAAGTAAGAGAATTTTTAAAAGGCCTCAACGAAGCAGGAGCGCCTCCCATTGAATGACTTTCACCTATCAAAGCGCGAAAGGTTTTATCAGATGCGCAGGCTTCTGTGAGTGTTGATTTATCAGGCATCGAAGAAGTGGAGAAAACAACCGCTGATGGTTATACGGTGAAATTAAACATCGGAGGCCTGAAGTACGACATGTAGATTGAAAATTCAGAAAAACGCAAAAGCATTTATGCGTCACCGTTACAAGCCAGGATTGAACAATTAAAGGGTTTGCCGCCTGCTTTGATTCAGGTTGCGGAAAATGATATTCTCCGTGATGAAGGTGAGGTAACCTGCGTTCGCTACAATGGGATGATCCACGATTTTGGATTATTAAATGGGCTCGCTACGGTACCTGCTGTCCGTTCATTATTTGTTCATACGGATGCGGAATTAAAAAAGTACCTGGCATAAAACCATTTTAGAAAAAGTTTTCTAAATATTTTTTTCATCAATAAAACTAAAAACCATGTTTACAATTCATGACATCACAAAAGGCGCATTATTCGCCTTATCAATGGCCGCTGTTATTCCCGGCGTTGCCAATTCGCAATCAGTAAAAAAAGGAATAAAAAATATTGTCCTGGTTCACGGCGCGTTTGCAGATGGTTCCAGTTGGGCAAAAGTTATCCCTTTACTACAATCCAAAGGTTATGATGTTATTGCTGTGCAAAACCCGCTCACTTCACTGGAAGATGATGTAGCTGCTACTAAAAGAGCAATAGCTTCAATGGATGGCCCGGTCTTATTGGTTGGACATTCCTGGGCAGGTGTTGTGATCACCGAAGCCGGAAATGATCCAAAAGTGAAAGGGCTTTTATATGTGTGCGCCTTTGCGCCCGGGGATAATCAATCAATGACTGATGTGGCCAAAGATTTTCCACCTGCTGCTGGAAATACACAAGTGCAGGTAAGCCCTTCAGGATTTTTATCACTTTCTTCAAAAGGAATCAACGAAGATTTCGTACAGGATCTGCCCGAGGCAGAAAGGAAGGTAATGTTTGCCACACAAGGCGAATGGGGGGCGCAAAACCCAACAGCAAAGGTTTCCATCGCCGCATGGAAAAATAAGCCCACCTGGTTTATTGTTGCGACCAATGATCACATGATCAACCCGGACCTCGAAAGGGCAGAAGCAAAGAGAATGAACGCCACTACCATCGAATTAAAGACAAGCCACGTAGCTATGATGTCGCAGCCAAAAAAAGTGGCGGATTTTATCATCACTGCAGCACAGAATTTATAAAAATAAAACCTCGGAGGTTTTCACACCGGAAATATAAAAACAACATCGTTCAAAGAATCAGCAAGTAAGTTTATTAATGTTCACTCCAAATCCTTACGCAATGATAATAAATGCTATTGCCGGCTGATTAAAAAATAAAAAACATGAAAAGTAATAAAAACGAGAAACAGATCGTCGTGGTTGGAGGCGGCTTTGCAGGATTGAATTTTGCCAGGAAGTTGTTTAAGAATAAATATTATGAAGTAACCCTGGTCGACAAACATAATTACAATTATTTCACGCCGCTTCTTTATCAGGTTGCCACCAGTTTTCTTGAGCCGGCAGCCATCAGTTATCCTTTCAGGAAAATCCTGGAGAAAAAAAATATTGGTTTTAGAATGGCGGAAGTGGTAAGAGTAGATACTGATGCAAGGCAATTGTATTTGCGCGATGGCGGAGAATTGAATTATGACTTTTTGGTTTTTGCATCCGGATCTCAAACCAATTTTTTTGGAAACAAAAGCTTGCAAAATAATTCTTTCGCCGTTAAAGGAATTGACGATGCCCTTTACATGAGAAATCAATTTATAAAAACACTTGAAAAAGCTTCTGTTGAAAAAGATATCATTAAAAGGCAAAAGCTGCTGACGATCGTGATAGCGGGTGGTGGCCCAACCGGTGTGGAACTTGCCGGCATGATGGCTGAATTGAAAAACGGCATTCTCGCAATGGATTATCCTGAGCTGAGAAATGATTTGATGAGCATTTACCTCATTGAAGGCACTGATAAGCTTCTTCCTACTATGAGTCAGAAAACACATAAGGAAGCGTACGAGGCTTTGAAAGATTTAGGGGTCATCGTTAAGCTGAATACCAGGGTTAATTATTATGAAAATGAAATGGTCCATCTTTCTGATGAAACGGTGATAGAAACGAATACACTGATTTGGGCCGCCGGTGTCACCGTTAATACTTTCGATGGAATTGCGCAGGGAAGTTTGGGAAGGGGAAACAGGATGATCACTGATCAATTCAATAAAGTAAAAAGCTATGAAAACATTTTTGCAATCGGCGACATCAGTATTCAGTTTACAGATAGCCTTTATCCAAACGGGCACCCGCAACTTGCACAGCCCGCCATTCAGGAGGGGAAAGCTTTAGCAAAAAATTTATTGCGGACTGCAAAGGGAAAAGCAATGAAGCCATTTAAATATTTTGACCGCGGCGAGATGGCGATCATCGGAAGAAAGTGGGCGGTAGCTGATCTTTTTAAACATAAGATGCATATCGGTGGTTTTTTGGGTTTGATGGCCTGGCTTTTTATTCACCTCCTTTCTCTTGTAAACTATAATAACAAGATCAGGACGCTGTATAGCTGGCTGGTGGCTTATTTGACGCACGACCAGGTATTGCGGATGATCTTCCATTCAGAAAAACCAGAAAAAGAACATTCTTCTGTATCAACGGAAAAAGAAGAAGAGCAACTATTATTGTTCAAGCAGCGTTTCTCCCGGGAGGCAGTAAACTAACATTTTTAAGGAATAGCTATTTTCAGAAAATAATTATTGTCAATTCAATAATGCAGTTCAAACCAGGATTTTTTTAACCATTAAAAAATAGAAAATGAAACAAAGATTAAACGTGCGTGAAAAAAGACAGGGCGCGTTAACAACACTGTACGGAATCGCCGCTTACATGAAGGATTCGCCGGTGGAAAGGCAACTTCGTGAACTGGTTAATTTCAGGGTGACGCAAGTAAATGCATCCAACTATTGGCTTGACATACATTATAAAGATGCACGTGCCAACGGGGAAACAGAACAGCGTCTTTATGGATTAAGTGCATGGTGTGAAGCGCCTTATTATACCACCCGTGAAAGAGCCGCTTTAGCATGGGCAGAAGCGGTTACTAAATGTGATGTGCCTGATGATATTTATGATGAAGCAAAGGGATATTTTTCAGATGAAGAATGGTAGACCTCACATTGAAAGTAACTGCAATTAATACATGGAACCGCATCAACATTGCATTGCCGGACGTTCCGTGGAGCTACCAGGCAGGAGCATACCGGAGTCGCTGAAAGGAAAATTGTGTGACAGATTCAAGATGAGATTTAGAAAATGAGCCGAAAGGCAGCATAATAAAAAATCATAAAATATGAAGATGGTAGTAATAGGTGGCAGCGGTTTTATCGGCTCTACATTGGTAAAGGAACTCCGGAAACTTAATCATACGGTAATAGCCGCATCGTCGGATTCAGCAAATGGTGCTAATGCAGGAAAATTATGCGAAATGCTGGAAGATACGCAGGTCGTAATTGATGTGGCGAATGCACCCTCATCAAATGATAAAGACATCCTTGAATTTTTTCAAACAACGGGATATAACCTGATGGCTGCGGAATTGATCGCAGGTGTGAAGCACCATGTAACTTTTTCAGTGGTGGGCATAGAGCGAATGCAGACAAGTGGGTTTTTCACGGGGAAAAAAGCGCAGGAAACACTCGTAAAAAATTCAGGGATTCCCTATACTATTTTGCAGGCTACCCAGTTCTATGAGCTGGTACGCGGCATTGCCCAATCGGCAACCATAGGTGAGGAAATACGAATCTCAAATGCGACGGTTCAGCCGGTCGCTTCGAATGACGTCACGGCTGCCATTACAGATATCAGTATTGGTAACCCTTTGAACATAACTGTTCAGATTGCAGGCCCTGAACGCTTTGCATTGAATGAGTTGGTGAAGATTTTTTTGGAGGAAACAAAAGATCCACGCAAAATAATCGTAGATACACACGCACTTTATTTTGATGTGGAAATCAATGATCAATCGCTTCTTCCAGGTGAAAACGCTTTGATCGGAAAGACGAAATTCAGGGACTGGCTTCGAAAACAGAATTCATAATTTTTCTTTTGAAGCTGCTAACAGCAAGGGTTTTTAATGCTATCGTAAAATTTATATAAACCATTCTTTTTAACACTAAGAAGCAATTTTATGCAAACCAATTATTTCGCAGCACGCTCGCAAAGCGGCCCTGATGGTGCAGATCCGTCTATTAATATGAGTGAATTAATTTCTCCGGAAGTTGAAATCAATAGCAACGAAGGAGATGAATACCTGGATGATGAAATTCGAATTAAAGACCAGCCATACGAAAGCGGCAAACGTGAAAAAAATTAAATGAGTATGTTTCCTTCCGTCCTAAAACGAAGATGACGGGTGCCAGATCGTTGAGGCGGCTGTAAGGGATGTGCACTTTCCACCCGTTCGTGCACTAGCATACAACCCACGTCGGCACGTAGCTTCGTGACAAACCGGTCGGCCACACAACGACATAACGGGCGAAACATCAATTACAAAAACATTATCTAACAAAAAGGTTCTTACCGGAACCAACTAAAATCAAAAAAAATGAAAATAGTAGTAATTGGCGGCAGCGGCCTTATCGGCTCCAAAGTCGTAAGTAAACTAAAAAAATTAGGCTATGGTGTGTTCGCAGCTTCGCCCGACACCGGAGTAAACACCATAACCGGCGAAGGGCTTTCTGAAGCCTTAAAAGGTGCAGACAAAGTAGTAGATGTAAGCAACTCGCCTTCGTTCGCTGACGATGACGTCATGGAGTTTTTCAAAACTTCAGGTCAGCATCTTCTTGCAGCGGAAAAAGAAGCTGGCGTAAAACATCACATTGCGCTTTCTATTGTAGGTGATGACCGTTTGCCGGACAGCGGCTATATGCGCGCAAAAGTAGAGCAGGAAAGACTTATCAGGGAATCCGGGATTCCGTATACGATTTTGCATTCCACTCAATTCTTCGAATTTGCCGGAAGTTTAGTTAAAGAAGCAACTGTGGGTGACACCATTCATTTGCCATCCGCTCTTTTTCAACCTATCGCTTCTGATGATGTGGTGGATGCCATGGTGGATCTTACTTTAAAAGATCCTGTAAACGGAATCGTTGAAATTGGGGGCCCTGAAAAAATAGGAATGGATAAGTTTGCAAAAATATACCTGGATATGAAACAGGATAAACGGAAAGTAATTGGCGATCCAACCGCGCTTTATTTTGGAACCGTGATCAATGATCA
>DATILZ010000536.1:0-8407 GCA_035475995.1 Hanamia sp.
GTTATGTATGAGGAGAGTATGAGGAGAGTATGGGGAGAGTATGGGGAGAGTATGGGAAAGGTATGAGAAAGGTATGAGAAAGGTATGGGATATGCACTCTCCTAAAATCAAGGTATGGATTGAAAAAACTCTCTTTTGCTAACTGCGTTTGTTTAAACAAACGGCAGGGCGTTTGAAAAACAGACATGATTCTGCTCATAAAAAAACAAGAAGCGTTTTTAATTGATAGTTTTGCAATCTTTAATTTTTATTCAAATTATTTGAATTTGACACAGGAAAAAAAGGACATACTGAACATAGAAGACATCAAATTACTGGTGGATACTTTTTACGATAAAGTAAGAGAAGACCAATTAATCGGGCCAATTTTTGATGAAAAGATTCAGGATCGCTGGCCTGAACACCTGGCAAAAATGTACACTTTCTGGCAAACGGTTTTATTGGGCGAGCATACGTATTATGGAAGCCCTTTTCCGCCCCATGCAAATCTTCCTGTTGAACAAATCCATTTTGAAAGATGGCTTGCTTTATTTGCAGAAACTTTAAACGAATTATTTTCAGGAGAAGTAGCGAAAGAAGCGATTTGGCGCGCAAATAAAATGGCCATTATGTTTCAGTATAAAATTGAGCATTACAGAAATAATCCTACAAAGAGTTTGATATAAATGCGGTAAAGTAACAAATATGATAAATTTTGATTTTCATTAAAAAAAAGAGCTTTTTATCAAAATTATAAATTAACAAAAAGAAAATAACCATAGTTTTTCCTATAAATAATTGCCATAAGACTTTTAAAAATCAGTCGGAATAAGGAACTGAAATAAATACTATTTGGGATTTATAAATGCAGCACATAATTTTGCCGCCATTGAAACAGGCAATTTATAACCCTAAATGATTCGAAAAAATATTTTTAATAACGGCATTCCCATCTCAGTTTCTCTAAAGCCAACCTTAGAAGCAGAAAACATACGTCCTCAGTTTACTCAAAATAAGAAACGGCTTTTTACGATTGCTGCCATGGCCGTTTTGGTGGCAATTACGATAAGTCTGGTCGCTAAATTTTTAATTTACCTGATTTATTTTATTACCAACGTTTCCTTTTACGGAAAGTTTTCGATTGCACATGTTACGCCTGCAGAAAACACATTAGGATGGTGGGTAATTCTCATACCAGCGATTGGTGGATTTATCGTCGGACTGATGGCGCTTTATGGTTCCAAGGCAATCCGTGGTCATGGAATTCCCGAAGCGATGGAGCAAATATTGACCAATCAAAGTAAGATAAAACCCACGATTACTTATTTGAAGCCGATTTCTTCCGCCATTGCAATCGGTACGGGTGGCCCGTTTGGTGCTGAAGGGCCAATAATTGCGACAGGAGGAGCTTTAGGTTCTGCGCTGGGTCAGATAGCCCGGATTTCTCACAATGAACGAAAAATTTTACTTGCCTCTGGTGCCACAGCAGGCATGGCAGCCATATTTGGGACACCGATAGCAGGAATTTTTTTGGCGATAGAATTATTGTTGTTTGAGTTTTCTCCACGTTCTATGATACCTGTGGCTTTGGCTTGTATTACCGGGGCAGCTGGACATCATTTTCTTTTTGGTGCAGGGCCGGTTTTCCCCGTAGGTCATTTAATAGAAGTTCCATCAAATACCGCGCTTTTTGCTTACAGCATTTTGGGAATTGTAATGGGATTTATTTCTGTATTTACTACCAAAATCGTTTATTATATCGAAGATGGTTTTGAAAAACTTCCGGTTCATTGGATGTGGTGGCCGGCTATTGGCGGGCTTTTCGTAGGAATCATCGGATATTTTGCTCCAAGAACATTAGGCGTTGGGTATGAGAATATTACTGATGTTTTATCAGGAAGCCTGACCTTGAAAGTGGTTTTCGCTTTATGCATTTTCAAATTTATTTCATGGGCTGTGGCACTTGGTAGTGGCACTTCCGGTGGAACACTTGCGCCATTACTGACGATTGGCGGCGCTGCAGGAGTTTTGTTAGGAAGTGTGATTCTTGACTTTTTCCCCCATTCCGGAATTACTTTGTCGCTTGCTGCTTTGGTGGCCATGTCGGCAATGTTTGCAGGTGCATCACGGGCGCTGCTCACTTCTATTATTTTTGCTTTGGAAGCGACCGGCCAATCCAATGCTTTGCTGCCACTTTTAGCTGCATGTATTGGCTCTTATATTGTTTCTTTTTTCATTATGGAAAATACCATCATGACTGAAAAAATAACGCGCCGGGGTGTAAAAACACCGGATTCTTACGAACCCGATATTTTGGAAACCATCAACGTAAAACAGGTTATGACTGAAAATGGTTTGATGCTTGGCGAAGACAACACTATCGGTGAAGTGCGCGATTGGCTTGAAAAAGAGACTGATTACAACAGCAATTATTTTATTATTGTAAATAAAGCCAATGAATTTCGTGGCATCATCAGTTCGTCTAATTTGTTCAGTAATCATCACAAACCCGACCTTCCTGTAGGATCTTTGATCAAACGAAACAGTGTTTCTATCGGTGTGGATAGCAGTCTTAGAAATGCAGTGGAACTGATGGCGAAAGAAAATATAGATTTATTACCGGTAACATCAAATGAAAATACCATTATTGGTATTCTTTCTTATAAAGATATTATCTCTGCTTATAAATCGGACATTGACAATTATGTGAAAAAACAACCGTCTATTTCATTAAAGAGAAATGGATTAAAAATTTTGGTGCGCGGAAATAAACTGATTAATTTATTTACTCCGAATAAAGAGAAATAGGTAAAAGAGGAAAAGTGGATTATTTGTTGGTTTATTGTTTATGAAACCCTGCTAAATTCTTCTAAACAATCTAAACAATCTAAACAATCGAAACAATCTAAAGCACTCTAAAGCCTTTCTAATTTCTCGCTTCTCCAAATGCTTCCAAATATTTATCAATATAAAACTTCTTTGTCTTTGATTTGTACTGCATAATAAATCTTGGATGTTCCAGAGCAATTATTTTCTTAAAAAAATGATATTCTTCATTTATTTTTCTTAAAAATTTTTCATTTTTACCTGTTCCAAAACAAAAACAAATATCTGTGCTGATCCCGAAGCTGATTTGTTTTTTGATGTTTTCGATAATAAAATCATATACTGAATCTGTCAATTCTTTGTTGTCGTAATAATTATAATTTACTTCCTTTCCTTTGTCGTTCATTATGGTAAAGCCAAGAGGGCAAATGGAATGAATATAAAATTTACTATAAAATTCTTTGGCACCACCGTATGCAGTTATCATTTCATAAATAAAAGTAGCGGAAGGCTCGTGAGTTGGCTTTCCGGAAAAAGGCAACCCACATTCTTCCAATAATCTTTTCGTATCTGTAAAAGGAACACCGGTAACACCGGCGCCAAATCTGCCCGGATTAATTCCAAGAATCAGGAATCGCTTTTCAAAATCGTCATAAAATTTTTTATAAAATTTAGTAGAAATATCCAGTGCTTCTTTATTCTCTTTGAAGGGATTCATAATGCTGATATTCTTTGGCAAAACGCCTTCAAAAGCAATATTTTTATTGAAAGAAATTATTTTATCTGCAAAAGTTTTCATGAATTTTTTTAATCAAAAAGATACAATTTATAACTGCTATTATTTCTTTTCAAGCATTTTTAAATGTTTTATCAAATCATCCACAGGCGTATAATCTTTATAAGAAATAATTAATTTTTGATTTTTGTCAAACAATGCAGTAAAAGGCGTGTGTTCTAATTGATAATATTTTCTAAAGAAAAAAACAGGAATTTCTGTACCTACTTTTATGTTTGGATATTTTGCAGTTTGATATTGTTTTACAAATCCTGCAACTGCCGCATCTGATTCAAAAGTTGCCATTAAAATCTCTGCATTTTTAAATTCATTTATTTTTTTAAAAATACCATTCATCAAAATCTGGCAATGTTCGCAATCGGGCGCGAAATAAATAATTATCAAAGGTTTTTTATGGGATACTTCTGATGAGGAAAATATTTTGCCATTAGAAAGTTTCATTTTAAAAGCAGGGAGTGTTTGCGCAATGCTGGATGTTGGGATAAAGAAAATGGCAAAAAATACCAAGATTATTGCACCAAACTGCAGGTTCAATTTTTTTTGATGATTCATTTATAAATTTTTGAAAAATGAAAATTAAAACATTTTAGCAGGTTTTCGTTTAATTGTCTTAAGGTTTGAAGAGAAAATATCATTTTTTACCAGATTTTAAATTGGTCATCGAATCCGGTTCTTTGACTTGTCACGCTGGGAAATTGCGGCTCAGGTAATGAATGATTTTTATGCTTATGAAGGAAGTTTGATAGGTGATGTAAAAGGTGGTCATTTTACTGCTGGCAAAAATGAATATTTCCCAATACCACAAACAGAAATAGATAAAACTACTATTGCGGGAAAACGGACATTGACTCAAAATAAGGGTTATCAATAGTTGATCATCTTAATTTTTTAAATAATAACAAAAGGAAGCGATAATGCTTCCTTTTGTTTTAGTATAAAATAAGGAGCAAAAGATTTAATTGCAGTAAAACAATAAATAACAATGATATTTTTTCTATTTTAAAGACTATTCAGGAAAAATGAAGAGAAAAATTTTTGCAGGTCAGGAAGTACATACAGAAAAAAATATAAATGTTTTTAACTAATCTCCATAAATAGCAACCTTCTTTTCTCCATCACTATTCTTTAGACCGCGATACATTCCTGCACTGTTGAAAACCAATGCAGCATTGCCTTTTGCGTCCATACCTATCAGGCCGCCTTCGCCATTCATTGCAACCAATTTTTTTAAAATGACTTCTTCACATGCCTCTTGAAGCGTAAAATTTTTATATTCCATTAAACAACTAACATCATATGCAGCCACAGCTTTTATAAAAATCTCTCCATGGCCGGTGCAGGAAATGGCACAGGTTTTATTATTCGCATAAGTGCCGATTCCGATGATGGGGCTGTCGCCGATTCTGCCATATTGTTTATTGGTCATACCTCCTGTAGAAGTAGCTGCCGCAATATTTCCATCTTTATCACATGCAACAGCTCCAACCGTTCCGAATTTTTTATCTTTCATTAAACCAACTAATTTATCATTTTTGTGATCCAGCTGATAGAGGTCGCTGTCTCTTATTTCGCGCCATTGATCGTAGCGGTACTGGGAATAGAAATATTCATCCGGCTCTAATTTTATTCCCTGTTTTATAGCAAAATCATTTGCCCCTTTTCCGCTTAAAAAAACATGGCCGCTGTGCAGCATTACTTCTTCCGCAAGTTCTACCGGGTTTCTCACATTTCGAACGCCGGCAATCGCCCCTGCATCAAGGGTACTCCCATCCATAATTGCTGCATCCATTTCATTCACGCCTTTCTTTGTAAAAACTGCTCCTTTTCCTGCATTAAAAAGAGAATTATCTTCCAGGATTACTATCGCTGCTTTTACTGCATTGATTGCTGTTCCGCCAATTTCCAAAACTGCATAACCTGCTTCCAAAGCCTCTGAAAGGCCGTGTCTGTATGCTTCTTCAATTTCAGGAGACATATCTTCTTTTAAGATTGTGCCCGCTCCTCCATGAATCGCTATTGAAATTTTTTGCATTGATGATTATAAATTATTGAATTATTTTATTATTGAATTATCTTTTCAATCAACAAAATTAATCTTAATAAAATAATAGAAAATCAAAACCAGAAATCAGAGGTCAGTGAATCAGCTTTTTGCATTCTTCCAATAATTTTTCTTTGTTGATGGCCACAGTTCCTACCTCTTCGCAAACAATTCCACCGGCAATGTTGGCAATCCTTGCAGCAAGATTAATGTCTTTTGTAGCAGCATAAATCAATGAAGCAACAGCAATTACTGTATCTCCTGCGCCACTTACATCAGCGATATTTCTTCTATGAGAGGGAAGAATTTTTTTGTTATTTTCTTCCTGGTAAAAAATTCCTTTTTCTGATAAAGTAATTAAAGAAATATCATGGTCTAATTTTTCCTTTAACTGCAAATGAATTTCGGAAAGTAATTCAGGTGAAATTTCTTCAGGTAATAAATTTAATCCTGTGATTGCTTCATTCAGATTCGGTTTGAACAGTGTTGCATTTTGGTAACAAAAAAAGTTTTTTCGTTTGGGATCAACAGCAGTGGTAACATTATTTTTTATACAAAAAGCAATGGTATTTGCAATAATATTTTTGGTAAGAATTCCTTTATTATAATCTTCAAAAATTACCACATCCGGTTTTTCTGTGCTGATAAATTTTTCAATTTGATTTTGCAATTTCTCTTCGTCGGCGTCGTCAATATCATGAATGATTTCTGCATCAAGCCGCATCATCTGCTGATTACGGCTAATGATCCTGATTTTATTGGTAGTAATTCTTTTTTTACTTTCTAAAATAAAGCGCGTATCAATATTTTTTTCCTCCAATAAATTTTTTAACTGAACGCCATCTTCGTCATCACCTAAAATAGTAAGCAGTGCTACTGAGGCTCCAAGCGCCTGCACATTTAAAGCCACATTTCCTGCACCACCAATTCTCTTTTCTCTTTTACTGACTGCAACGACAGGAACAGGCGCTTCAGGCGAAATTCTTTCTACATTTCCCCACCAATATGTATCCAGCATTACATCGCCGATTACTGCGACTTTCATTTTTGAAAACCGTGAAAATAATTGATCAATATCTGCACTCATTCAATGACGGATTTATTTTTTTTCTGATTGTGAATGGTTATATAATAAACTGGAATTCCTGCTAAAACGATGCCTAATCCCCACAAGGTATATAACGGTTTGAAGATGACGAGGAAAATACAAAATACCAAACCCATTATAATATAAAGCGCTGGTAAAAAAGGATATGCAAATGCTTTGTAAGGCCTTTCAATATGTGGTTTCGTTTTGCGAAGCACAAAAATACCAATAATGGTAAGTACATAAAAAATAACGACTACAAAGGCAATCATATCAAGCAGGTCATTGTAACCTCCGCTCAAACACAGCATTGAAGCTACGACCGCCTGTGCCCACAACGCCCATTCCGGAACTGCTTTTTTATTCAACGTTCCCGCTTTTTTAAAAAATAAACCATCTTTTGCCATCGTATAATAAACCCGTGCACCGGCAAGGATTAATCCATTGTTGCAGCCAAAAGTAGAAATCATAATCATTACCGCAATAACTGCCGCGCCGTAATGTCCGAAGATGGCACTGGATGCAGCAACAGCAACACGATCGCCACCAGGAAAAGCGATTTGATCCAAAGGCAATGCATTCAGATACATCAGATTGGTGGTGATATAAATGATGGACACAATCAGTGTTCCAAGAAAAAGACTAAGGCCAATATTTCTTTTCGGATTTTTTATTTCTGCTGCGATAAAAGTAACATTGTTCCACGCATCGCTGCTGAAAAGCGAACCAACCATTGAAGCAGCAATAGCGCCGATTAGAATGGTTCCGCTGATAGGAAACCAACTTCCGTTTTTTACAAAATTTCCATTCACTTTTTCCAGTTGAACTGCATTCAAACCCGTTTGCCAGTTTTCATTCCAGAAACTATGTTTTACTAAAAGAAAACCAAGAATGATCAATCCAAAAAGGGACAATAATTTGATAGAAGTAAAAGTTGTCTGAATAATTTTTCCGCCATTGATGCCCCTTGTGTTTGTATAAGTAAGAAAAAGTATAGAGCAGATCGCTAAAATTTGCGCTGCAGAAATATGAAAATTTCCCATTGAAAATAAAAAAACATTTTCACCAATCTCAGGAATCAGATAAGCAGTGAAACGGCTGAAAGCTACGCCAACAGCAGCAATGGTTGCTGTTTGAATTACCGTAAAAGAACTCCATCCATATAAAAAACCTGCGAGCGGATTAAATGCTTCTCGCAAAAAAACATATTGTCCGCCGGCTCTTGGAAACATACCGCTCATTTCGCCATAACTAACCGCCGCCATTACCGTCATCAATCCGGTGATAACCCAAACAAATATCAGCCAACCAGCGCTGCCAACGTTTCTGACAATATCGGTACTTACAATAAAAATTCCCGAGCCAATCATAGAACCTGCTACGATCATCGTTGCATCAAAGAGGCGAAGGCTTGGCTTAAAAGCAGTTGCGTGTTCATTCATAAAAAAAATCCCGTTTTTAAAAACGGGATTGAAGATAAATATTTATTTGAGAAACAAAGATGAATCACTTTTTATTTTCAGAATCCAGTTTATTTAAACCAGCAATTACATCAGGTGTTATATTTAAAGTAGAATCTTTATAAAACATAAAACCTGGTTCATAAGAAAAGATGTAAGAGTATTTTCCATCTTTATTATAATCTTTCAAAAAATCCTGAATGCGCGTCAAAATATCA
>DATILZ010000537.1:0-7667 GCA_035475995.1 Hanamia sp.
TTTAAATTTCTGTCAAATAATAATGGATAATTGGTGCGGCCATGAATAGGAAATCCATTCAACCATGATTGTCCGTCATCGACGCCCCAAAAGGTAATACGGCTGACATTCTTTTTATATTTCATGAAAAGCGTAAACAAATCCGCATACGATTTTGCGAGTACCTGCTGCATGGAATCCGGCAACGCTTTTGTGTATGGATTCATCTTTTCACTTCCTTGCGCTGTTTCACTTACATCTGCAGTAATTTTATCCCAGGGACTTGGCAATACACTTAAATCTAATTCTGTAAACATCACAGTAATTCCCAATGCAGAAAATTCTTTGATGCTTTCTTCAATATCTGCCATTGGAACCGCTCCGGCTTTCCAATGACCCTGTATTCCTACGCCATCAATACGAACTCCCGCAGCCTGTATTTTTTTTATCAAAGCAATCGCGCCGGCTCTTTTCTTCGGTTGTTCTATATTATAATCGTTGTAATAAAGTTTCGTATGAGGCGCTGCTTTTTGTGCCAGACGAAAAGCTTCAACAATATAGTTATCGCCAAGTTTATCAAGGAAAATTGATTTTCGCAAAGTGCCCTCTTCATTTAAAGCTTCGTTTACTACATCCCACGAATACACTTTCCCATCATAACGGCTTGCAACTTTTGTAATGTGATTCACAAAATATTGCCGCACCGAATCTGCGCTTTGCATATGATGCATAAATGCAGGCAATTGGCTATGCCAGATAAGATTGTGGCATTGACTTTGATATTGTTCTTTTTTGCAAATGCAACAAGCTTATCAGCCAGGTCAAAATTATAAGTGTTCCAACCAGGTTGTATCATTTCAGCCTTCATACAATTTTCAGGAGTAACCGCATTGAATTGTTGTTTGATTAACCGGTCTGCTGCCGTATCTTTTCCTTCTATTTGCCAGGTATTCATAGCAGTGCCGATAAGAAAATCTTTTTTAAAAACATCTTTTAATGAAGGTATTTGTGCATCTACATTATGAGCAGATAACAGCACTGCAATAAACAGGAGTGTTGAAAGTTTTTTTATCATGGCTTATTTTTTTGTGATTGAATAATTGTTTCAGGAGGGCCGAGATAGCTTGGTTTCTCTCCGCCAAAATCAAGAACCATTTTTTGCAAAATCACTGCGGGACTTATCATCCAATATTTAATCGTATGCTTTCCTGGTTTTAAAATCTGGTGTTCTGTTGATTTGATAATAATGTTATTTGCAACCCATTTTTCCCATGTCCTTTCATTTTTATCATCCTTATTAATGCTCACAATTTGTGGCTTTTCATTATCAATTGAAATGGCATATTGGAGGCCAAGACTATCGTTTTCAAAATTTAATGTTGGAGAAAAATAAGCATTCAGTTTTACGTTTCCTGTGTCATAAACATATACTTCATATTGCAGGTAAGGATTGTTTTTAGAAAATGTTTTTTCATTTGCTGTTACGGGGAAAGTAGTAATACCATCGCCGTCTTTTCCAATGCCCGGAATTACTTTCCATATGATGTTTTTTGTGTTAATCGCTTTGGAATGGTTTGCTGCGTTAATTGAAACATAACCATTCTTTTCAGAAAATTGATTGCTTTTGCTGTTTGTTGAAACAATGCTTGGGTCAATAGTTGTATCAGTTATTGTAACATTTTCTGTTATTACTTTAGGTTTATCCGTTGAATCTTTTTTTACATACAGCACTTCAGGCATTTTATTAAAGCGGGGTTCCTGCCAATAAGTATAACCGATATGCGTTTGGTCCATCATGTGATTCCATTTCCCATTTGCTAATTCGTGATTGTATTGATAAGATAAAAGGGAATCTTTTTCATAAAATTTTTTTGCCTCATTGGCATAACCATTTGCGAGAGCATTATTTTTTGAAGCATAAAAATGATTTTTTGCAACAGCTACATACAATTCATTCAAATTCACAAAAGCTTTTACAGGAAAAAGCACCAGTTCAAAATAAGCGTCTTTATATTCCACTGGTAATTCAGTGTTTATTTTTTCAGCTTCTTCAACAAGTTGACGATATTGACTGATAATCCTTTCCGCTTCATTATAATCAGTCACGCTATAAGTTTCAGGAGATAAAAGTTCTGGTTTTCGCCTTGAAATATATTGAGAATATTTTTGAAGAACGTTGCCTATTTCCTTTGCATACTTTTCACCAAATTGCTTGGAAGCCCAGTCGTGGTAATAGTTTCCAATGTTATTAACGGTTGTTTTCTTAGTATTCCATGCGTAATCCAGGAAAAAAGAAATCGGTAATTCCATCGGTTTTAAATCGCCCACATTGACGACCCAGATTTTATCAACGCCATAAGAATAAGCAAGGTGCATTTGCTCCCAAACTCTGGCAATATTATTTGTGTTAATCCATTTATAATTCCTTGGGCCTCCCACATAATCAAAGTGATAATAAATTCCATAACCGCCGCTTCTTGGTTTCGCATTTAGTTTGGGAAGTCTGCGAAGGTTTCCCCAATTATCATCACTGAATAATAAAGTGACATCATCGGGTACACGCATTCCTTTATCATAATAATCCTGAACTTCTTTGTACAAAGCCCAATCCTGCGGCGTTTCTGATGCAGGCTTTCCGGTAACTTCGGCAATTATTTTTCGCTGGTCGGCAACAATTTTTTCCAGCAAAGCAATATTGCTTCCTTCCGTCATAGGCATATCGCCGTTGCCACGCATACCAATGGTAACAATGCTTTCGCGGTGGTCCATATTTTCAATTCCCTGTTTCCAGAAAGCCCTCAGTACGCTGTCATTGGTTTGATAATTCCAGGCGCCTTTGTGCTCATGCCGCCATTCTTCTGTTGCCTGGTTCATTGGTTCCTGGTGAGAAGTGCCCATTACAATTCCATACTTATTCGCCATTACCGGATTAAGTGTGTCGTCATTATTAAATGCATTTCCCCACATCGCCGGCCATAGATAGTTCCCTTTTAAACGCAGCAATAATTCAAATACTTTTTCATAAAATTCATGATTAAAATTTCCAAATTTTTCATGCACCCATCCGGATAATGCCGGTGCTTCGTCATTCAAAAAGATGCCGCGGTATTTTACCGAAGGTGGCCCGGATTGGTACGTTCCGTTTTTTATAAATACTTCTTTCTTTTTCTTTACAGGAACATCCGCCCACCAATACCAGGGTGAAACACCCATCTGTTTTGAAATGGTAAAAACGCCATAGGCGGTTCCTCTCTTATCACTTCCGGCAATTACGAGCGCCTGGTTTATTCCTTTAAAAGGATTTTTGATAATTTGAATTTGATAAGCTTCCCATTTATTTTTTATTGAATCAACATTTATTTTTTTTGATTGAATTAATTGTTGAATCAGATTTGAGCCTTTAATGGAACCGATAATAATTACCTCGTTTGCTTTTGAAGGAAACGCAGTGCTGGTTTCAGGCTTTTTGCCTGTAACCATTTCTACATCGTTTTGAAAAAGAGACGCGGATTTTTGTATCAGCCAATCGTCATTTTTATCTGTATAGACTGTGGTTGCGGAGTTTGCAACAATGGGGAAATTTCCTTTTTCCTTTTTATCAGAAATAAAATTTTGTGCGGATAAATTTCTTGCGAAAAAAATAATGGACAATAAAATAAATACTCTTTTCATCCTGCACTTTTTTAAAAATTAAAAATGAAAAAACCACTTAAAACTTGTTTACTGTAAAATCAAAAGCCTATCGAATTTCCACCATCTACCGGAAGCACAACTCCAGTAATGTAAGCAGATTCAGAAGTTGCCAAAAACAGCGCTGCATCTCCTACATCTGAAGGTAATCCCAAGGCACCCATCGGAGTTCTTGACAACACCTTGTTCTTTCTTTCCGGGTCATTATTCAATGCCTTGGCCGACATGTCTGTTGCGATAAAACCAGGCGCAATGCAGTTTACACGGATTCCTTTTGGAGAAAGTTCTACCGCCATTGCTCTTGTCATTGCTTCAATTGCGCCTTTAGATGCGCTGTAAGCAATCACTTTCGGTAGGCCATATTGCGATGCCATTGAACTGATATTTACAATACTTCCGTTTTTATTTTCAATCATTGATTTCACCACTTCACGCGAAATCGTAAAAATGGATTGCACATTTGTCAGCATTATTTTTTGAAAATCTTCATCCGTTACTTCTGTAAATTCTTTTTTTAAATTGATGCCTGCGTTGTTTACCAGGATATCAATTTTCGAATATTTTTTTACAAGGCTTTGTACCAGTTCCGGAATAGCAGAAAGATGATTCAAATCAAATGGAACAGGTTCACAAAGTGCACCAAGCTTGGCTTTGGCTGAATTTAATTTTTCTTCATTTCGCCCGATAATAATTGTAGTAATATTATTTTTTACAAATTTTTCTGCGATTGCAAACCCAATTCCTGATGCACCGCCGGTTACAATCGCCACCTGTTTTTTTTGGTTTATTTCCATCTGATTTTATTTCTTTTTTTTTTAAAATCATTCTCAAAAGAATAATTAATAATTCAATAACTACTTAATCACTTTCTTTTTCAAAGAAGATTTCCTTATAATTAAATTTGACCTTATGGTAATGGTGTTTGTGCTTTGAATATTTCCGATTCCTTTTAAATGATTGACAAGGTTTCGCGCGGCTACTTCTCCCACATCAGTTCCTGGATAATTTATAGTACTCAGAGCAGGCTCAACCAGTGTGCAAATCGCGTCATTATTAAATCCAACAATCGCAATATCTTTTGGAATCCTGATTCCTTTTTCTTTTAAAGTACGCATGCATACAGCAGCTAAGAAATCATTTGTAATAAAAGCGGCGTCAGGCAAAGGCTTCATTTTTAAAATTTGAATGGCCGATTTAATTCCTGCTTTTTCTGAAAGGTCATTGATGATTAATAAACTTTCATCGAAGGCAATTCCGTTATCAGATAAAGCATCTTTATAACCTTTAAATCTTTGAGAATAAACATTTCGTTTCAGGCTTGAGGTGATGTGTACAATACTTTTGCAGCCTTGTTTAATAAGATGTTCTGTAGCTTCATAGCCGCATTTATAGTTATCAATCACCACCACTGTATTATTTCCTTGCTGTTCCACACGGTCAAAAAATATTACCGGTACACCTTTGTCTTTAAACGGTGTAAAATGGTCCAGGTTTTTTGTGTCAAAAGAAAGAGAAACAATTAATCCGTCCACTCTTTTATCAAACAGATTTTTAGCGTTCGCTACCTCTTTAATGTAGCTTTCAGAAGAGTGTGCAATGATGAGGTCGTAGCCCGCTTCGGTTGTTACTTTTTCCACACCAGTCAAAACAGAGTTGATGAAATTACTATTCAGTTTTGGTACCAGGAATCCAATAGTATTGGTATGTTGAATGCGCAGGTTTCGGGCAAAATGATTGCTGCGATAACCCATTTGTTCAGCTAAATCAAAAATCTTCTTTTTTGTTCGTTTGTTGACAACAGGGTCGTTTTTTAAACCACGGCTCACGGTAGCCACAGAAATATTCAGCGCCGAAGCAATATCATAAATAGTAACTTCTTTATCCTGTATCATGGTTTAATTTCCCCTGGAGTTCAATTACAAGTTAGATAAATTCATTTTAAATTTTTTCAGGCTTTACTTCATTTTTTAATGAAGATTTCCTGATAATTAAATTTGACCTTATAATAATGGTGTTTGTGTTTTGAATATTTCCGATTCCTTTTAAATGATTCACCAGGTTTCTTGCAGCCACTTCTCCCACATCAATTCCGGGATAATTAATAGTACTCAGAGCAGGCTCAATCAGCGTACAAATGGCGTCATTATTAAATCCGACAATCGCAATATCTTCAGGAATCCTGATGCCATTTTCTTTTAAAGTGCGCATGCAAACCGCAGCTACGAAGTCATTCGTAATGAATGCGGCATCCGGCAATGGATTCATTTTAAGAATTTGCATCGCAGATTCAATTCCTGCTTTTTCTGAAAGGTCATTGATGATTAATAAATTTTCATCGAAGGTGATTCCGTTATCAAACAAGGCATCTTTATATCCTTTAAATCTTTGAGAATAAACATTTCGTTTAAGGCTTGAAGTGATGTGTACAATTCTTTTGCAGCCTTGTTGAATAAGATGTTCGGTAGCCTGGTAACCGCATTTATAGTTATCAATCACCACCACCGTATTATTCCCTTCCTGTTCCACACGATCAAAAAATATTACCGGTACACCTTTATCTTTAAACACTTTAAAATGGTCCAGGTTTTTTGTATCAAAAGAAAGAGAAGCAATTAATCCATCCACTCTTTTTTCAAAAAGATTTTTTGCATTGGCTACCTCTTTAGTATAGCTTTCAGAAGAGTGTGCAATAATCAGGTCGTAACCCGCTTCGGTAGTTACTTTTTCTACACCAGCTAACACAGAATTGATGAAATTACTATTTAGTTCATGTACAATAATTCCGATTGTGTTTGTATTCTGGGAACGCAGATTTCGGGCAAAATGATTGGTACGGTATTCCATTTTTTCAGCCAAATCAAAAATCTTCTTTTTTGTTTGTTTGCTGACAACAGGGTCATTTTTTAAAGCGCGGCTAACAGTAGCAATGGAGATGTTTAATGCAGATGCAAGGTCATAAATGGTAACTTCTTTATCTTTTGGCATTACAATCGTTTACATGATTTAATAATATGTGTAAAGCTAAATAAAAAAAATATTTTTTTAGAAAAAAAATGTAATCGGTTACAATTTATAAAATATTTCTTACTTTAGTGGTGCGAAAGAGTTGAAAATGAATTGTGGAAAATGAAAAATGAGCAGGCTTGTGCAGAATGAAACGCTTTAAGGACAAAGGTTTCACAAAAAAATGTTCCTTTTGATTTGATTTATGATTTGCATTTTTTTTTAAACACTGATAAAAAAAATTTGCAAAAGCTAACCTTCCAGAAAGAAAAACAAGAAAAACAAAAAATAGTTCAAAAAAGTTTGAAATTTTTTTTTGAGATAAAAGAATCTTTTAAAACAGATTTTAAAAAACGTTTATCAGGAATTTAATCATAATAATCATCATTTTCTAACTTTTAAAATTTAAAACTGCTATCATGAAAGGCTTAGCTACAAAAAGACTCTTTCTGCACCCATGCAGGAAACGCAAAGGAATCACGTCCTTTTTTATTTTACCTCTTTTATTCTTTTCCATTAATGCTTATTCGCAAAACACGATTAACGTGAAAGGGCGAATAACGGATGAAAACGGTGCACCGGTAATAGGTGCTTCAATTGTTGTAAAAGGCGCTACAACGGGTGTAAGTAGTGATAACAATGGCGATTTTGAAATTGCTGCTTCCACAAACAGTTCACTGATAATTACCTCAGTAGGCTATATCGAGCAGGAAGTGAAAGTGAATAGAAATTCATCTGTAAATGTTACTTTGAAACGTACTACAACCGACCTGAATGAGGTTGTTGTAATTGGTTATGGAACTCAGCGCAAGGAAGCAATTACTGGTTCTGTTTCTTCAATATCAGGTGAAAAGCTGAGTGAAGTTCCCTCATCAAATATATCGGACGCACTACAAGGGCGTTTACCCGGTGTTCAGATATCTCAAACATCAACACAGCCGGGTTCTACGATGCAGATATTGATTCGTGGTCAACGTTCGATTTCTGCCAGCAAC
>DATILZ010000538.1:0-2107 GCA_035475995.1 Hanamia sp.
CGGCGTCAACAGTAAAATTGTTTCATCATTTATTAAAATGCGATACTAACGGCGATGTACAAACGATGTTGAAAGCCAATAGTAAAGAACAATTCCTGCCGCCAAATATTCCTGTTCATGAAATAAAAAAATTACCGCCAAACCCCGGAGTTTATTATTTCCATGATAAAAAAGGAAAGGTAATTTATGTTGGAAAGGCAAAGAATTTATGTAAAAGGGTAAACAGTCATTTCTCTAATAATAAAACCAATAAACAAAAGCAGGAATTCTTAAAGAAAATTTATCACGTTACTTATCACGAAACTGCTACAGAACTGATGGCTTTTATTTTAGAAAGTACAGAAATAAAAAAACTATGGCCTGAACAAAACCGCAGCCAGAAAAGGTTTGAGCAGATCTACGGAATGTATTCTTTTGAAGACAGCAAGGGATATTTAAGATTATGTATTGAAAGGAAGAAAAAGAATATTAAGGCTTTATACACATTTAATTTACTTTCTGAAGGTTACAATTTACTGCACAAACTGGTGGATGAATATCAGCTTTGTCCCAAACTTTGTTTTCTTCAATCCTCCAATATTGAATGCCAGTTTTTTGCAGGAAAAAAATGTAAAGGAGCCTGTGAACAAAAAGAATCTGTGGAAGAATATAATTCAAGAGTGATGAAATGTATAGAACATTTGCAGATGCAATTACCCACTTTCGCCTTGGTAGATGATGGATTAGTTGACGACCAGCAAAGTTGTATTTTAATCGAAAAGGGAAAATTTTATGGTATGGGATATTTACCTTCTGAAATAAATGTGTACCAGATTGACGACCTGAAAAATTACCTGACACCTTACATTGAAAATGATTATATCAGAGGATTGATTTTGCATCATGCGGAAAAATATCCTTATAAAGTGAATGTGCTGATTTGATGATGCGCCGATACAATGGTGGCTAATGAAGAACACGAATTAGCCATATTTCTTTGTTTACGGCTGATTACACTAAAGGAGATTTTTTACAAAATGCCAATAATAATTATAAATTAGCTGCAACCAAATGATACAGATTCAGGCTCCAATCACTTAGATGTTGAGTAGAAAACAGATTCCTTTATTCCTATTTACAAATCAATTCTTTTAGCAAAATATTAAATTCCTTTCTCGAAATAAATTCTGCACCAAGGCTTTCAAGATGTGGCGTATAAACCTGGCAGTCAATCAATGCAATTCCATTCTTT
Source organism: Hanamia sp. (assembly GCA_035475995.1). Taxonomy (GTDB): domain Bacteria; phylum Bacteroidota; class Bacteroidia; order Chitinophagales; family Chitinophagaceae; genus Ginsengibacter. Next base: position 1,232 of record DATILZ010000538.1, read on the forward strand.
CTCAACACTTCTACCCAATTTATAAATGCAAATTTGCTTGCATTACTTTTATTTGCAAACATACTCTCGCCAAAAAAAACTTTTCCTATTAATACACCATAAAGTCCTCCAACCAGTTCATTATTTTGCCATGCTTCCGCGCTGTGTGCATAGCCTTTTTGGAATAAGTTACTATAAGCCTCTTCAATTTCATCGCTGATCCAGGTGCCCGGATCAGCGGCTCTTTTTGCGAGACGGCAATTTTTAATTACTTGGGGAAAAGCTTTATCAACACTGAACTTAAAGAGATGTTTATTTAAAACGTTTCTCATGCTGTGGCTTATTTTTATCTTGTCTGGAAAAAGTACAAAACGCGGATCAGGGCAATACCATTGAATAATTTCATCAGGATTATACCAGGGAAAAATTCCTTTTGTATAAGCATTTATTAAAGTGCCAAAAGAGAGATTGCCACCCACGGCAATAAGGCCGTTTTCATTTGCAATATTTACGTCGGGAAAATCATACACAACTTCTTCATCCAAAATTCAGGAATTAAAGATTAATAAAATGAGGACGATTACCTTTCGGAAAGTTCTTCGACCGTAGCGCCGATGCCACGTTCTGTAATCGCGTCGCACATCGGTTTCAGGGTGTTGTAAGAACCTTCTTTAACCGCATATTTTCCTTTTGTATGAATGATCATTGCTGATTGTTCAGCCTGTTCCGTTGTGTGGCCGCAAACATCAATCAAAGTCTCAATCACCCAATCAAAAGTATTCACTTCATCGTTCCACACGATCAATTGGCAATTGTTTCCGTCATCGATCATCAAATCTGTCTGATCTTCCTCTATACTGAATGGTTTCGTAGTATTCATAATCTGATTCTTATGCA
>DATILZ010000539.1:0-5692 GCA_035475995.1 Hanamia sp.
TACGCGAAGGTGATAAGATGGAATTTAGCGCTAAGATTGTAAATATGAGCGATAAAGAAATAAACGGCAATGCAGAATTGCAATTATTAAATGCATCCACAATGAATCCTGTAGATAGCTGGTTTAAAAATACGAATCCCGTAAAAACCTTTACAGTAGCCTTCGGACAAAGTGCTGTAGTAAATTTTAATATTGAAATTCCAAAGAATTTTAATAATGCAGTTGTTTATAGAATTCTTGCAAAAGCAGGAAATGTAAGTGATGGTGAAGAAGCGGCAATTCCCGTGGTTACAAACAGGATGCTCGTAACAGAAACGATGCCATTGCCAATGAGCGGCGATGGAAGTAAAGATTTTAAATTTGAAAAACTGCTTAAATCTGATTCGTCCAAAACCCTTACCAATTACGGATTAACCGTAGAATATACTACCAATCCTGCATGGTATGCCGTTCAGGCGTTACCTTATTTGATGGAGTATCCTTATGAATGTACGGAGCAGACTTTTAATCGTTTTTATGCAAATGCGCTGGCATTAAAAATTGTAAATTCTTCTCCTGAAATAAAAGCCATGTTTGAAAAATGGACAACATCAGATACTGCTGTTTTGATGAGCAATCTTCAAAAAAATGAAGAATTAAAATCTGTATTATTAGAAGAAACTCCATGGGTTTTGCAGGCACAAAATGAAGCGCAGCAGAAGAAAAATATTGCACTACTTTTTGACATGGTAAAAATGAGTCTTCAACTACAATCAGCGATTGATAAACTGAAGGAAATGCAATCATCAAACGGTGGATTTGTTTGGTTCAAAGGCGGTCCTGACAACCGTTACATGACTCAATACATTGTAACTGGAATCGGGCATTTAAAACAATTAAACGCTATTCCGGCAGAGGAACAAATAGCGTTAAAATCTATTTTGGATAAAGCCATTTCATATTTAGATAAAAGGCTGAAAGAAGATTATGATAATTTAATAAAAACCAAAACTGATTTAAGCAAGAATAGTCTTTCGGCTATCGCCATTCAATATTTATATATGCGCAGTTTTTTCCCGGAATATCCAATTGCGAAAGAAACAGAAACTGCGTTTAACCAATACCGTTATCAGGCAAAAAAATATTGGTTGAGTGAAAGTAAGTATGAGCAGGGAATGATTGCTTTGGCGTTGAACAGAACAAATGAAACTTCGACAGCAAAGTCAATTATAAAATCATTAAAAGAAAATTCAATCAATAATGAAGAATTGGGAATGTATTGGAAAGAGTGGAATAATCATGGTTATTGGTGGTACCAGGCGCCGATAGAATCTCAGTCATTGATGATAGAAGCATTTTCAGAAATTGACAAAGACCCAAAAACGATTGGAGATTTAAAAACATGGTTGTTGAAAAACAAACAAACGAATAATTGGAAAACGACGAAAGCCACTGCTGATGCCTGTTATGCACTTTTGATACAAGGTACTGACTGGCTTTCTGAAGAAAAAAATGTGGCAGTCAAATTAGGAAATACAACTTTTAATAGCAGAGATGAAAAACAGGAATCAGGAACCGGATATTTCAAAAGAAGAATTGATGGTGATAAGATAAAACCAGAAATGGGAAATATAAAAGTAACTGTTTCATCTTCCACAAAAAATGATTCTAAATCAGCATCATGGGGTTCCATTTATTGGCAATATTTTGAAAATTTAGATAAAATTACTTTTTCAGAAACGCCCTTAAAACTTTCTAAGAAATTATTTATAGAAAGGAATTCTGATAAAGCGCTTGTTTTAGTTCCCGTAAATGATGGTGATAAATTGCACATTGGTGATAAAATAAAAGTCCGCATCGAACTTCGCGTTGACCGGGATATGGAATACGTTCACATGAAAGATATGCGCGCCTCTTGCATGGAACCAACCAATGTAATCAGTGAATACAAATACCAGGATGGTCTTGGCTATTATGAAACGACCAAAGATGTAAGCACCAATTTCTTTTTTGGTTATTTAAACAAAGGAACTTATGTTTTTGAATATCCGATGTTTGTAACTCATGCAGGAAATTTCAGCAATGGAATTACTACGATTCAATGCATGTATGCACCGGAGTTCACGGCGCATAGTGAAGGCGTGAGGGTGAATGTTTCCGAATAAGAATCATTGATATTTATTGTTTTACTGTTGAATACGACCTGCCGGTTTTAAAACATCCGGCAGGCCATGTTCTTATTTATAAGCAATAAATTTTTGTTCGGCCTTTACGATCTTTTCAAAAAAACTTTTGAAAACAGGATAATCTTCAGGAGATATTTGCTGCCCTCTTGCGTCTGAAAATTTTCTGGTTATTACTAATTTATCATCGGCCTTCAAAGTATATTGAATGGAATATTTCAAATCCTTAAATGAGAGCGTTTCATTTTTTGGCAACTCAACAAATCTCTTGCCGGCAGGCGCCGTAATATTCACTGTGGTTTCATAACTGTCGGCATTTTCATAGTTCCAGTATTCGATTGGATAAACTCTTTTATCTGAAGAAAAATTATCTAACGTAGCCACTATGTCCGGATACACTACTTTGAATGTAAATAATGAGCCAATCTCCGCAACCTCATTTTGCACTTTATAGTGATAATTATATTGTACCGAATCGGTCAGCTTATCCAGCTCACTAAAACTTAATTTATCTAAACGAACATTGTTTTTGTAAGAACCTGCAATCGTTTTTTGCATATCCTGCAGTTGTTTTTCATTGTCAAGATTCTGATAACTTTCCCTCATAGGAGATGAAAATGCGCCATACTTTACTGTTTTCACATTTATGGTCAAATCATCATTATCCGGTAAAATATTAATTACTCTTTTGATGATATCTTTCGTTCTGTTTGCTGGTTTTAAGTGGATTAATTCTGCATTTTCATTTGTTGATTTTAAAGGAATTTCGAGTGCCAAAGCGCCATTCAGATTGTTTGGCAAACTGGTGAAAGGAAGATAATTATCGGTTAATTCGATGTAATAGCTTTTATTATCTAAAACAACTTTTGCAATACAATGATTGAATTCGACAGAAGGCAATAAAATATCTTTTTGTCCATTATCTCTGGTATCTATCAGAACCATCTGAGCTTTGATCCCTGCCATCCGTGCCAGCATTACAAACAGGTTGGAAAGATCTTTACAATCGCCAAGCCTTGTATTGAGAGTAGTAGAAGCCCTTTGCGGAACATATGCACTTTGTCTGAACGAAACTGAGCTATAACGAATATTCGATTCAATGTATTCATAAATTATTTTAGCTTTTTCAAATTCGCTCATTTTTTTATTTTCATCCGGAAATAATTTTTTGTACAGAGCCGATATTTCATAATCTATTTCTGATTTATTGTTGCATACATCACTGTACCAATTGGCAATTTCTTTCCAGGAAGAAACAGTGGAAACGTGCAGAACGGTACCTTCATCTGTTGACAACGGCATTAATGGTTCGTCTTTTAATGGCTCCGGTTTTGAAATTACCCAACAGTATTGATTAAAATCTTCTACGTTTGTTTTAACCGGTTGAACATTTGAATTTGAAAAGAGATAATTGATTTTTTGGCCGGCCGGCACTAATAAATTGTATTTGGTTACTGAAGAATAAATCTTTCCGCCAAAATAATATCTGTCCCAGAAATCTTTTGCAAAACGACCGTAAGTGTAGTTTTGAATACGATATTTGAATACAACAATATCACCGGCTTGCAAGTTGGTAAACACAATTTGGTTATCATTTCTTTCGCCTTCGATTTTAGACTGATTTTTTTTGATAATTTCTGCTTTTTCTATGAGCAGGGTTTGCGAATTATTGTAGCCAATATTTGATTCTTTAAACTGGTCAACTCCTTTATCGTTTGTTATTTTTACAATAAGGCTCACATATTCTTCGGTAGCCCCATCCGAATACATTACCACATCTTTTTGATCAAGAATATAATAATACCCGTAATCAGTATTCTTTGCTTCTTCAGGGTTATCTTCTTTAATTGCTTTATCAATATCCACCATCGGGAATAATTTATAGATATCCGGTTTATTATTCAGCTTCCTTATTTTACTGATAATATCGTATTGATTTGGGTCAAATTTAAGAGACTGATTGTAGGAATCCAGTGCTGCTGCAACATCCTTCTTTTCATTTTTAATATCTCCCAATTGCTCCCAGTAATTCTCATTGTATGGCGACAATGCCAATGATTTACGGATATATTCTTCAGCTTTGTCGTATTCTTTTGTTGAATAATAATATTTAGACAAATTGTAAAACCCTACCGGAGCATAAGGGAACAGTTTTGATAATTTCTCTTTAATCTCTATTCCTTTTTTTGCATTTCCCTGCTCAATAAGAATATCGGCATATTTAATATAAGTGTCATAATCATAACTGTGTTTCATGTAGTTTTCATATATCTTCTGCGCCCCTTTATTGTCTTTGTACACTTCCTTTTTGATGTTGTACATGATGCTTAAAATATCCTTATTATCCGGATATTTATCATACATTTTTTCAGCAACGTTTACCAGCTCATCGTATTTTTTATCGTGTATCAAAAGCAATATCTGGTAGCGGCCTGTAAATTCATCTTCACCATGCAGTTTTATGCTGTTTGCTAATTCAGCTGCACAGTCATCATATTTTTCATTATCGTATAGTTCCTTTATGCGCAAGTCAAGGACCAGTACGCTTTCCGGATCTGCCTGCTTTACTTTTTCCAGTTCTTCAAGAAATAATGTACGGTTATTTTGCTTATTTAAAATCTCTAAAAGTTTTACACGCAATAAGGAATTTTCCGGTGCATTTTTCAAAGCCCCGCTTATCAGATCTCTTGCTTCTAATAGTTTTTGATTTCTTAAATATACATCAGCAAGTAATAAATAATTGAGCAGATTTTGTGGTTCATTTTTTATTTTTTGGGTAAAATATTTTTCAGCAAAATTTGGAATAAGTTCATATTTTTTATTGCTTCCGGTATTTTTTGGATATGGAGAAAAAGCAGATGAACCGGTAATATTTGCAATTGCTTTATACTTTTCATCCGTAAACCTTACGGTAAAATTTGGATAAGAAATATCCGCATAGCCTAATTGAACCAAGACTCTGTTTACACCTTTTTTTAAATCATATTTGACAGTAGAATTATCCATTTCTGTAACCCGGGGTTTTGCTTCAGAAATCACGAGTTCGTCATTAATCCAAACTTTAATAGAACCCGAAAAACCAACATTGCAATACACAGTTTGATCTGTTGGAGATGTCACAAAATTTTGTGCATAAATTACCGCTGTATTTTTATTGAATTGATAAATTACCGGCGTCCATCCGTCTTTTGCTTCCACGGGAGGTGTAAACCATTTTACATCTGCATTGGTTACAGATTTAAAAACGGCGGTTGGTTCGGGATGCTCCAATGGACCATAGTCTTTATAAAAACCACTTTCAGAGAGGTTTTCAAAAGGTCCGGCGTATTGCCAGTTTTTGATATTGCCAACCTCGTTATAATATGTTTGAGCCTTTTCAAAATCAGCTGAGAAAAGGCAGTGCATTCCTTTTTGATAATTGCCTGCAGCTACCAAAGTACCCGGAGCTTTTTGATCAGCAATGAGCTGGTCTATAAGTTTCAATTGATTGGCAGATGTTTTTTTTCCATATGAACCGAGTACTGCCTTGT
>DATILZ010000540.1:0-7114 GCA_035475995.1 Hanamia sp.
AAGTGATTTTTTTTTCAAAAAACATCCGGAAATAAAAGAACAAATACCGCAAATCGTTATTTTATTTGAATAAGAATGAATTAGTATCATGGATTTTCTTTTATCCGGGTAATGTAACAGTCATCAATACACGAAAATAAGAAGGGGCTTTATTTCTCCATTTACTGAACGGCTAAAAGTTTTAATTTCATTATACAACTCATGCCTCCAGAAAATGAAAAAGATTTAATAAACCGATTTTTTAATTCTTTTCATTCAGAACTTTATTTGCCGCCAATACTAAAAACAAATAATCTGTGGTACCACCACCCAATACATATTCACCTTGTTGCCATAAAAAAGGAAATGCCAGCAGCTCAGGGAAATCCGGGCGAATCAGTGCGGTGCCGGATGAAATACCGCCTGGAATGTAATACCAGTCGGCGCGGTTAAATCCATATGCCGGAATCATAGAGTGTGCGCCAACGCCGGATGCAAAAGAAGCTGTATTAGATCCGGGATGGCAACCTAAAATAAAGTTTAAAGAAGCCAGCATATACTCATCAGTAACAATTTTCGGAAAAGCAGCATGCAAAAAATATTGCTTGTAACCAAAATGCTGAATGTCCCAACCGGCGCCCCAGATATTCGGTTTGTAAGGCACCTGGTAAGGAGTTTCTTTCGACTGCGACTTTATCGTGTCAAACAAAATTGTCACCGCATCAGTAATTGTTTTTGAAAATGAAGTATTATTAATCATCGGCAATGTTCTCCCAATCTGCCATCCATAATTATTAATTTGCCTGGCAATCACATCTTTATTCGCCAATAAAAAATCAGCATACTTTTTATCTTTTGTAGTAATGTATAATTCTGTTGCAAGTCCAATTCGCTGAGCAGGATTTTTTTCTTTTGTATTTTCCCACACCTGCTGTGCAATATTTAAACAATCATTGGCAAGTGTGTCATTAAACCCCGCCATTACCCGGTTTGCAGCAGCTAAAGCAGCAGCAGTTTCCAGACTTCTTCCGGGGTTATCTTCTGTAAACACCCAGCGGTCATCCGGAGAATTGGGCAAGCCAACAGCAGGCGTATCAACAGCAGATTTTACATCATTATAAAATTTATTGTCGGTGATGTTGGCTGGATCGCCCAATGTTGTATATTGGCGCATCGTAGGTTCGATGATACCACGATAAAATCTGCCCATACTTTTATAACCACCAATGATTGATAACAAACCATGTTCAATTTGCTGCAACACATCAGGCTTACTATCCGGTTGTTGAATTTCCACAACATGAGTATGCTGGTTAATAGTAGTATTATCATATTTCACATCGAACGTTTCATAAGCCAGGGTCAAGCCGTAAACTGTTTCAGCCTGCGATTCCACGCGTAGATCAAAATCGCCTGCATCATGCCACCCGCCTGCATTTAAGCCTGGAACGGTTTCGCCGGATTTGTATTTTGTGAGGGTGGAAGCACCTTGAATATATCCATCAAAATGATTCGAATCTATCGGCGCCATTCGTGCATCATCCATGTGGCAGAAGCCATGCCATACCTTATATTTATCATTCACCCTCATATGGCACATTTGCGCCGGCAAAAAATATTCAAGTGTTGGCTGCCATACATTTTCTGCATATACGCTATCACTTATCTGGAAAACATTGGTTGTGTCGTTACCATATTTCACCACATACATGCCGGGCTTTTTGACTTTGGAAAAATCAAACTGCAGATAATGATAGCGCAAAAAATTGCCCCAGTCTTTAGGCGTCGATTGCAACACATTTTCAAAGCCGCCATTTTCATTGATACGAAGCAACCATGCATTCATTTTTCTTTTATCTTTTGCATCTAATTCTATTACCGCTATTTTTTGTTGAGCAGGATGATAGCCAACCTGTGAAACCTGTACCACTGGTTTTGACATCCATCCATCAATGGCATGAGGAGTAACCAGCCATTCAACAGCCCCTTTTACTTTTCCTTTTTGAAGAAGTGAACGCACTACAAACCAGCCATTATTATATTTTCCTCTTCCATCTAATAACTGCAAATCATTTCCATCCAGATTTTCAATCGTCATTCTTTGCCGGTCATTTTCAGGCGCCACAATCAGTTTGTTACCTGTTGCCATCGGCCTCACCTGCGTTTCACCTTCATCATCTGTATACGTTTGGTCATTTGATTGCCTTGGAAAAATACCAAATTGTTTATCCATATAATAGGATTTTCCAAAAAGAACGGAAGGCAATAATTCAAAATTGAAACCTACTTTACCAATCCATTCATCAGGCAATGCGCTGTCCAAATCAACAATAATTTTAAATGCTTTTCCGGCAGGCTCAACATGAATGGTGTAGCCGAATTTTAGATCCGGATAAATGACAGGATTAAAACCTTTGCGATCTATCGCTTCATTTGGATAGGCCATATGAACGCTGATCATTCCTGTTTTTTTATCAACCACCCGTGTACCAACTTTTGGTATCGGCTGCCATTGCCCCGGTGTTGGGTTCAAACGAATATCGCCATTGGTGGCAACCCGTTCACCATTTTGTATCACGCCAACACCCCCCTGATGGCCTTCGGGATAAAAATCCCATGCAAGCATGACATTCACCCCCTGGTATTCGAGATATTCTTTATCATTCAGATGCATTTGCTGCTTGGAGGTCTGTGCAAACAATTGAACCGAAATAAAAAGAAAAAAGAGAGTAACAATTTTTTTCATAATGTTAAATTACGTTGTTTAGATAATGGTATTATTAAAAAGCAACCTTTTCTGCCACTTTTTTTCAAATGGTTTAATAATTCAAACTTATTCAGGAATTGCTTAACAGCAAACAAACAATTATCGTTGATTCTTATTTTTTAAGATTACACACCATTGATCGTTTTTCCATACTTCTAAAGTTTTTGAATGCCCTTTTTCCTTTATTATTCATTATATCGCTATTAAAAAAAAACTCGAATGCAGCAATGAAGGTCAGATACTTTACTCGTTCAAGCCTTAAAAATATCTTATAAAGTAAAGGGAATGTGATATTTTTTTATCATTAAAGAATGGTTTTTTTACCACTTCAAAAACAATCGGGGATGTGTGAAGTGCATGGCTATTGTCTTTGATTTATGAAACTTTAAATCAGATGAAATAATAAACAAAGTATTGGTAGCCGTGACAGAGAGAGAATCAGTTTATCACAGGATTAGAAGTACGTCATATTTCTTATTTTCTTTAACTTCCAATTTTTTTTGCTCATTAAAGTTACTGAAACCCCTGATGTTTTTACGGTTGATAAATATTTTAAGCCTTATTCTTTTCCTCATTAATCCTGAATATTCCATGTCCGGCACCATTAAAGGATATGTTTCTGATATCACAACACAAGTTCCTCTAAGTGGCGCTACAATTCATTTGGAAATAATAAATAAACAGGCAACTTCCGGGCTCGATGGTTCATTTACTCTTAATAGTGTTCCGGAAGGTACTTACACGATTACTATAAATGTTGTTTCGTTTAAAACGTATAGAACATCAGTAAAAATAAAAAAGAACGATTTGATTAGAATAAATGCGGAAATGGTGCCTGAAAAAGAAAAACAACTTCAGGAAATTATAGTCACAGGCAAAGAAACGTCAGGAAATGAATCGTTTACTCTTGAACGGTTTGCTTCACAAATAATGAATGTTGTTTCCTCCCGTGAAATTAAAATTTCTCCAGACTTAATAGTAGCAAATGTTGTTCAACGCGTACCCGGAATATCGATTGAGCGGGACGATGTTGGAGAAGGCGAATTTCCTGTTCTGCGCGGAATGGACAAGCGCTATAATTATACACTGATTGACGGTGTAAAAATTCCAAGTCCCGACAGGCAAAACAGGTATGTGCCTTTAGATATTTTCCCCTCCGATCTTTTGGAGCGGCTTGAAGTTTATAAAACGCTTACACCTTCAATGGAAGGTGATGCTGTTGGAGGAGCAGTAAATATGGTAATGAAAGAGGCGCCTGATTCATTCCACTTTACTGCAAATGTTTCTACTGGTTATAACCAGCTTTTCTTTAACCGGAATTTTATGAGTTTTAATCACCGGAACATCAATATCAATTCTCCTTACCAGGCGCACTTAAGACCATACAATGCAACTCTTTCTGACTTTTCTTTAGGGCCGGTAAGTTATCAGGAGAAGCCGCCTGCGCCAGATATGCTTGCCGGCTTTACAATTGGTGACAGATTTCTTAAAAACAAATTGGGATTGCTCATTGCTACAAGTCTTCAAAATACTTACAGAGGCGGCAATAGTTTATTTTTTGAATCCACTGTGGTTGATACTTTAAAAGGTGTCACACTTACTTCAATGCAACAACGAAATTATTCTGAACACGAATTGCGCTATGCTGTTTTTTCGAAAATTGATTATCATTTGAAAAATCAAAATAAGATTGAATGGAATAATAGTTTTATGAACTTAACAGAATTTCAGATTCGTGATACCAGGTCAACATGGCTGACTATCGGTGGCTATGATCCTGTTAATGGAAATGCTGCATTGGAATATTTTACCCGTTCAAGAACCAGCAGGCAACATATTTTAAACAGTAATTTGCATGCAATCTTTCATTTGTGCTCAAACGTTAAACTGAACGTCGCTGCAGTTTATTCAAAAGCTACCAATGCTGAGCCTGATGAAGCAACGGTAACTTTGAACGGAGAGGAAAAAAATTTTACCGCAACAAAAACGACAGTTGAAAATGCATGGCGCCGCTGGCAAAATAATAGTGATCGTGATGTCGTTGGGCATGCAGATCTAATTTACAATAAACCCGTCGCTACAATTCCTGTAGAATGGAAAATTGGTGGCCTTTACCATGACAAGCGCAGGATAAATTTTTATGATGGATACCATTTTTGGCCTGTTGATCCTTACACAAAGTTTGGTGAAGATTTTACTGAATACAATCAAATAAAATGGATACTGGAAAACCCGAGAGGAAGTGTGGGAACTTCACTGAGTTATACAGCTTTTGAAGAAATAGCATCGGGATATCTGCAATTTAAAACTTCTGGTAAGTATCTTGAAATAACCGGCGGTATCAGAATTGAAAGCACCAGTCAGGGCTATAAATTAGATTTTCCTATTGGCGAAAATTATCCTTATGGAAAACAAGTTTATACTGATATTTTACCCGGTATTAATTTTAAATATCATCCACAGAAAAAAATAAATTTGCGGGCTTCATATTTCCGCTCGATCAACAGGCCCGGTTTTTTTGAGATTGTACCTTATACCATTGTTAATGAAGATTATGTTGAGCGCGGAAACCCTGGCTTGAAGCATGCTGTGGCAGATAATTTTGATTTGCGTTTTGAAAAATATCCAAATCCATCTGCACAGTTAATGGCAGGAGTCTTTTATAAATATTTACAAAATCCTATCGAATATATTTTAAAGGCAGATAGTATTCGCGGGCAGGATATTTATTACACTCCAGGCAACTTTGGAAATGCGATAAATTATGGTGCTGAAATTTCCTTTACCAGGTATTTTCACAAAATCGGTGTCAAAGTAAATTATACTTACACTCATTCGCGTATTACCACTACAAAATCAAAACGCATTCACGATGATAATGGAAATCTTAAAACAATTTCCGTTGATGAAACAAGGCCTTTGTATGGGCAATCTGCTCATATTGCCAATGCATCTTTATTATTCAAAGACTTGAAAAATGGTTGGGATGGCCAACTTGCTGCTCAATATACGGGAAGCCGGATCAGTTCTATATCACAGTTTGCAGGGAATGATCTTTGGCAAAAAGCTTTTATACAAATGGATGCTTCGTTATCAAAAACTTTTAAAAATGGATTTTGTATTTTCGTCAAAGCAAGCAATCTTCTTAATACGCCTATGACGGTTTTTATTAAAAATGCAAATTCCAAAAATATCCTGGTTCCAAATCAATCATTTGCAGGAAATACATTGATCAGTCAGAATTATTATCAAAAGACCTTTTATCTGGGAATCCGCTATTCAAGGTAAAACTTATTTTTATTCGCTTTCATAAATCATAAAATATCTATTCTTTTCACTTAAAATCGTCTTATGAAGAACAAACAATTTTTTAGTTGCGTTATCGTGTTTTCCTTACTTGTTTCATCTTGCAAAAAAGAAAATAATCAGCCTACGGAACCTCTAGAAAAAGGCATTTCCGGCCAGATTTGGGGTGTTTGGGGAAAAGGGATGACTTACCTCATTACCGGTCATTTAGAAATTCCTGCCGGTAAATCATTAACCATTGAAGAAGGTGCAAAAGTTGTTATGAGTGATTCAACCATAGAAACTGAAGTCATTGTTAAAGGTAATCTCTATTGTTTGGGAACATCTGACAAACCGGTTATTTTCACTGTCCCCGATGCATGGAAAACTGAAGATCATTTGTTTGGAAATTTATGGGGCGGCATTGTTTGTGCTTCCTCTTCCAATGAAGTATTACTACAACATACTATACTGGAATATGGCGGCGCGGCTACAACTGAAGAATCGCCTTCGCTGAAAGCAGGCCTGTATAAAGCAACAGCAGGTAAGCATCTTCCTGCATTATATTATGGAAATGTAAATGGAAAATTTGTGATAGAAAACAGCACTATCAGAAATTTTTATGATGATGCAATTTATGATGAAGGTGGCCAGACAATCATTGCCAGCAACACATTTTATGCGATTGGTGCGCCAGCGGATGACGCCATCAATCTGAAATCAGGGGTAATTGCAGATGTGGCGTTCAACTTAATTTATAGTCCCAATACGAGTGGGCTTAAGCTCGCAAACGAAGGAGAACGCTCGCCACAATTGTATGTAATTGGCTACAATAATACCATCATAAACGGTGGTTGGAGAAGGCCTACGATCAAAGGTGGCTCTATCTGGCTGGAGCAAAGCGCCCATGCTGACCTTTATAATAATCTACTCGCAAATGATCGTTTTGGAATAAAAAGAGATAAAGGAAATCCGGAGGACAGCCGCTCAAAATTCTTTAATACTTTTTATTATGGTTATACCCAACTTGCAGTTGATCAGTTTCAACCCAGCGATGAAATTATTACCGGAACAAATGATATT
>DATILZ010000541.1:0-8523 GCA_035475995.1 Hanamia sp.
TGAAAAGATAGTAATAGAAGCGCTGGAGAAATTAATGCAGGGCCGAACAGTCATCACCATTGCGCACCGTTTAAGCACCATCCGTGACGCTGATAAAATTATTGTGCTTGATCGTGGATTAATCGCAGAACAAGGTACGCATGAAGAACTGTTGAAAAATGCCGGAATGTATGCAGACCTTTGGAATGTACAGACATGGGCAGATCACAGTTTGCATTTCAAGGAAAGTTCAATTCAAAATATTGTTGAATAACCATTTTCATAAACCTTATCAATAAACAAAGAAAAAAATCAAATTTATGTCTCACCGGTCTATAATCATTTTGCCCGATGATACCGCACAGGAAATAATGACTGCGATAAATAGCGCAAGGGAATCGCTTCTCATAAAGATGTTTCTATTTTCTGATCCTGGATTAATCAATGCAATCATCAAAGCGAAAAATCGTGGTGTGAAAGTGAAAGTAATGCTGAATCCTACCCGAAATAATGGCGAAGAGGAAAATGAAGAGACGAAAAAAATTCTGGAAGAAGCAGGAATAGAAGTGCGTGACAGCAATCCGATCTTTACGATCACCCACGAAAAATCAATGGTAGTGGACGAGCGAATCGCATTTATAAAATCACTGAACTGGGAAACAAAAAACCTTACAGAAACACGCGATTATGCGATCATCACTACTCATCCGCACGAGGTAAAAGAAATCATTTTATGTTTTGAGGCCGACTGGTACCGTCACAACTTTGAACCAGGTGAAAATATGAACCTTATCTGGTGCATTAATAACGGCAGGACAAGGATCGCAAGGTTTATTGATGAATCAAAGCATTCGCTTTTTATACAAAACGAACGTTTCCAGGATCTGATCATTATTGAAAGACTCGTACATGCATCCAAGCGTGGAGTAAAAATTCATGTGATGGCCCGGCCACCACATACTTTACGAATGGAAAAATTAGTAGAAGGTGTTGGAGGTTTAAGGATTATGGATGATGTTGGAATCAAAATTCATAAACTGAATTATCTGAAACTGCATGGTAAAATGTTGTTGTCGGATGGTTGCCGTGCGATCATCGGATCTATCAATCTTACGCCAGGCAGTTTTGACCACCGTCGTGAACTTGCGATTGAAGTACATGATGCAGAGATAATAGAAAGACTGCAAAAGATAGCGCATTATGATTGGGAAAATTCTCATCCTCTTGACCTCACTGACCAGGGGCTTCTGCAAGACCTGGAAAGCATGGGTAAAGGTGGCATTGAAAAGATCGTGTTGGGTGAAGAAACGATAGATAAAATAAATCACAAGTCATAAATAGATGGGATTAGATAGAATGAGCGTAAAGTATTTTAGTGGTTGTTTTTTAACCTTAGTAGAATAGTATGTAATTAATTTTTGCAAACCTTATAACCTTATTTTTCTAAAGCTATTCGTTTATTTTTAAAGGTAATAGGTTGGCGAAAAGTGGGTTAATGTGTTTCTACTAAGGTTTCACAAATTATTATTACTAAAAAGTTGCAATTTTTGCACTCATTCGAAATTTTTAAAATAGCGATATCGCCGGTTTATTCCTGTTTACTCAATCCTACAAATAGTAAAGTCACTGATGGGCAGCAAATGTCAATTCTTTATTTTAATAAAAAACATTTAAAAAAACATTCTACAAATGCGCAAAATCATTTTAATACTTTCAGTTTTCTTTCTCACTTATTCTGCTGCATCACAAAACACAGATGCCTCAGCAGAAATGAAAAATAATATATCAGAGCGGCCTAAACTTGTAATAGGAATTGTAATAGACCAGATGCGTTGGGATTATCTGTACAGGTACTACAACCTGTATTCTGATAATGGCGGATTCAAGAGACTTATAAGCCAGGGATTTTCCTGCGACAATACAATGATTCCTTATATTCCGACAGTAACGGCTTGCGGGCACACAAGCATATTTACCGGCTCAATTCCTGCTATTGATGGCATTACTGGTAATGATTGGTGGGATTATGATCTTTCAAAATTAGTTTATTGTTCTGAAGATGATTCTGCCAACACGATTGGCAGTAATACAAATGCAGGTAAGATGAGTCCACGGAACTTATTGGTTACCACTATTGGTGATGAACTTCGGCTGGCAACAAATTTTCATAATAAAGTAATTGGGATTGCTTTAAAAGACCGTGCTGCAATTTTACCTGCCGGTCACAGTGCAAATGCTGCTTATTGGTACGATGATAAGACAGGCGGCTGGATTACCTCTTCATATTATATGAATGAATTACCACAATGGGTAAAAGATCTGAATGCAAAAAAACTGGTGGATAATTACTTTTCACAAAATTGGAATACACTCTATCCCATGGACAAATATGTGCAAAGCACTCCTGATGAAGAACCTTATGAATACAGGCCTTTTGGGGCAAAAGGTTTCCCCTACGATCTGCAACAATTTGCAGGCAAAAATTATGGAATACTACCGGTAACTCCTTATGGAAATACATTTACGTTTGACATGGCCAGAGCAGTTATAAATGGTGAAAATCTCGGAGGTGGTTCCAATACCGATCTCCTTACAATCAGTTTATCAACACCTGATTATATTGGCCATACGTTCGGGCCCAATTCGGTGGAAGCGGAAGATGACTTTCTAAGACTTGATAAAGATCTTGGTACATTTCTCGATTTTCTGGATAAACAAATAGGAAAAGGTCAATACCTTATTTTTTTAACAGCCGATCATGGAGCTGCACATGTTCCTGTATTTTTGAAAGAACACAAAATTCCGGCAGGAAATGTGGATGATCAAAAAATATCGGATCAACTGAATAGTTTATTAAAAGATAAATTCAAAACTGACAACCTCGTTATTGGAATTATAAATTACCAGGTTTACCTGGATCGTAAAGTAATATTTTCCGGACATCGTTTAAATAAAGAAGATGTTTATAATACAATCATTGATTTTTTACTTCAGCAACCTGGAATATCCCGGGCTTTTGCCCTGGATAACCTAAGCCAGCAAACCATAAATAATTCCATAAAAAATAAAATAGCAAACGGATATCTTCCTTCCCGGAGTGGAGATATTCAAATCATTTTCAAACCTCAATGGATAGAAGGTTTTATGAACGGAGGAACTACTCATGGCGTCTGGAATCCGTATGATTCGCACATCCCTTTGATTTGGTATGGCTGGAATGTTCATCCTGGGAAAACAGACAGGGAAGTTTATATGACAGACATCGCGCCGACGATAGCTGCAATGCTTCATATTCAAATGCCAAGTGGTTCTGTTGGACATGTAATTGAAGATGTTTCAAAATAAAAGTTTGCCGGTAAATGTTGAAAGAAAAGTGAATGTTACAAGTAATATTTTGTTTGGATAACTACTGAAAGATTTTGTTAGCTGCTTCGTTAATTTTTAATTAAAAAAAACGGCAATTATGAAATTAATTTTATACCTGTTCGTAATTATTTCTTTACTTACAGCGCCCAATTCATCTGCTCAAACTTCCTCTTTTGATAAAGTAAAATTTTTTGAGGATACTTCAACTATTAATGCGACGATCACAACGGATATGAGTAAAATCTTTAGAAAAAAAGATAAAAACGGAGTTGAATTCCCAGCAGAATTTTCGACTATACTGCCTGATGGTAAAACAATTGATGAACCAATAATTCTTACAGTCAGGGGACATTTTAGAAGAGAAAAATGTTTTTTAACACCGCTGACTATTGATTTTAAAGATAAAAAGACTTCAGTATTCAAACCTTTAGGTTCCTTAAAATTGGTAAGCCAGTGTTACACTTCAGAGATTGGAGAGAAATATTTATTAAGCGAATTTGTTGCTTACAAGATTTATAACCTTCTTACAGATATGAGTTTCCGTGTCAGGTTATTGAATTTGAAATTGGCTGACAGCACAGGTAAAAGGAAAGCAATCACAGAATACGCCTTCCTTATGGAGGATATAAAAAATGTGGCTAAGCGGAATAACTGCACATATTTAAAAGCTAAAATTGATCCGAGGAGTACTAATAATCATCAAATGCTGATGACTTGTATATTTGAATACATGATCGGCAACACAGATTTTGGTGTTTTTGCAAATCATAATACCCGGTTACTTCTCTCGAAAACAGATTCTGCCAATAGACCTTTCATAGTACCTTACGATTTTGATTTTTCAGGATTTGTAAATACCAATTATTCGATCCCTGATCCGAATCTTGACATTACAGATGTGCGGACAAGATTGTATCGCGGTTTTCCACAACCCATCGAAGTAGTAAACGGGGTAGTTGATATTTTTAAAAAGCAGAAAGACAGTATTTATGCCCTCATTAATAATTTTTATTTATTGTCTTTAAAAAGCAGAAAAGAACTAACCGATTATCTTGATGATTTTTTTAAATTAATCAACAACCCATCGAAGGTAAAATATACTTTTATTCAAAATGCCAGAAGTGAATAATCCGGTTTGCTTTCCCAATTTAACGCAAATCACTTTTCTTTTTCAGGCCCTCAATAATTACATTCCCGGTTCCATTCTTAAAGCAGGGATATGCAAATTCTTTTTGTAAATTTTTTGGATTATTAATCGTGGAATAAAATTCGTCAAGATAATTGAAGGTTTGCTTTTTATACTTATCATCCAGCAAAGAACAATTACTGTAAAGGCTATAAAAAAATTTTCTCAAACCGTTATAAAAAGCAATAGTGCTGTCAAACATTTTCATATCCTTTATACAATACCCGCGATACCTTCGTTCCCTCACAGAGGTCATTTTTAGTTCGGGCGCAGGCAACGCGTATGGTGCATCCACAATTCCGGAAAGATCAAAATCATAAGGAACGGTAACAGGTGTGGATGCAGAGTCGGCAACGATAAATTTTATATTTTGCATATACTCTACCGACCAGTCTGTATTGCCAATCAGATATTCGAAAACCGCCATTTTCAAAAACGGCTCACTCATTGTTTGGTAAGGCTTGATCTTCTCTTTTATAGAAATTGAATTGTTTCGTTTAGCCATCTGCTTTTCATCTTCCAGAAGCATTCCATAAAAGGGCGAAGGCATTTTTTTATGATCTTCATCTTCCAGAGTAACTCTGACAAGCCTTGCCCTGAAACTTTCGGCAGTAACAATGTTGTATAATTTATACACCAGCCATTCGTGTACAATAAATTTATCACCCTTACAAGGCATCACCAGTTTTAAAGAAGCACCTGCCGGAAAAATTGAAAGTGAATTGGAAGCAGTATCAAAAAAAGTAAGCAGCAACGGGGGGTAACTGCAATTGGCTTGATCCCGCCGGAAATGTCCACGTGTTTTTACATTTATGTGAATTGAAATTGTGCTGTCTGGTGCTTTATAAATAAGAGTAACCGGATAATATTTTGCTTCACCGGTACGATCATCTAATAATTTATGAATGTTACCTTTTAAAGTAATTTCCAGTAGCCGATCATCATCAAACAAATTATTAGTGGAATGAAAAGTGTCAACCGTCGATGATATGGACAAAGTTGTAGTCTGACATTTTCCAATAATGAAAAAAAGAAGAAAACTTAAATTGAAAAAAATGTATTTTTTCATGATAAAGTTTTTTTAAATCCGGCAACCCATCTACTTGTCAATTTCTTTATAAAGATGAACTAAAAACCAGCTAAGCAATAAACAGGACCAATTCTTATTTCAATTTTTTATAAAAATTATTTTCATTGCCGAAACCCTTAAGCAGGTTTAATGCTTTGTAATTTTAATAACCCCGCAACTTCATCTTTATCTTTCACGTCTGCTCTTCTTTCCAATCCTTTCATTCCCCAATGCAAAATAAATGGTATGATGACCGGTATAAAACGTGAAGCTAAAGGAAGAAAAAAAGAAAGCAAAAGTGAACTTAGAAATACAACCGGTATCATCAGGCTTCTGTATAATCCAAGTTTTATCCTGGCCCGGGATATTTTATGCGTAAGCAAATTGCGCTTTGGATCGCTTATGTATAACCACAACCAAATATTCATCAAACCTGTAAAACACATGTTGCCAACATAGACGGCATAAGGAAGAAACATTTGTGTATCTGAAGCATATTCGCCCAATAAACCAGAACTGAAAGGCAGCAGCACAACAGAAAAAAGATAGCCAAGATTGATCCAAATCAAAGAAGTGGTATAATTCATTGCATATCCAAATATGCGGTGATGCACCGACCAATAATGGCCGATAATACCAAAGCTGATAAGGAATCCCAAAAATTTCAGCGAATTGTGCGAAAGATATTTCCACAAAGACGAATCTGTATAAATATGCATCTCATCTCTGTCAGGAACCTTTATGGCAATGACCAGAAGTGTAATGCAAATCGCAAAAACAGCATCACTAAAAAAAACAAACCTTTCCAATTGAAATTTCGTTCGCGATACATCATGCCTTGGATGATTCATAAATAATTCTTTTATTTTTTTAAGGCACGAATTAAAACGGTTCTTGTTTTCATTTTTGCTTACCTAAAGTTAATCGAAAGAAATATTTAAATGAAAAGTTTCTGGATAAAGGATGATAAATATTTTTTTGGATGAGGAAATTATTACCGCAGGAAAAAAGAATATAAAGTATTTATTCATTTACCGGCATTCTTTCTACCACAAAACTATTTGTGCAAAAATGAGCCGGATAATTACGTAATGAGCTCAGAATAAATTTATAACTAAAAACACAAAAAGACTGGCCGTTATTCAAAAGGAAATCTAATACTAAATAAATTTCAACTTACTTTTTTAAATTCATGATTCAATGTACGCATAAAAAAAACCTGTTCAAAAAACAGGTTTTTTTAGGAATTTGTCTTCAAATCATAAACTTATTGCGGGCTTAGATACTGTGCGTATGCATAACCTTCCACGCCGCTATCAGTTTTTATCAGCCACCATTGTTCATTGGTTTTATTCTGAAGGGTAACAATTTCTCCATGAGCTGCTTTTCCTACAATCGGCTGATCTGTTCCCGGCCCTTTTCTAATATTAAGCGCCGTACTATCTGTGGTCACTTTCGCTTTTGTACCTGCTGAAGCCGCAACATCCACATCTAAGATCAAATCGCCGGCGCGGTAATCCGGATCAATTTTCCCATAGATTTCCCAAAGCTGATCTTTTACTGCTCCGGTTGGCGCCTGCCCGTTTATGTGCAAAACATTATTGTCCTCACTTATCTGCAAATTATTTATTCCTGCAGCTTTTGCGGCATCAATCAATTGTTTGTATTTATCCTGTAATGCTGACATTTTTATTTATTTAACGGTTAACTGATTGTTGATTTTTGAAGGATGAAGGCTGCTTAAACTTTGCATTAACCTGGGAAGATCTTTACGTTTGATACTTCCTGTCAAAGTGATTTCGCCATTATTAACGCTCGCTTTTACAGTAGGGAAATCCTTGGTTGCATCGATAACTCCCTGGCTTATGGCAGTATCAGAACTTACAGCAGGTGCAGGAGGTGGAGGTGGCGGTGTTACAGTCAAATCGTTTACTACAGATTTCACACCTTTCACATTTTTTGCAGTAGTTTCTGCCGTGCTTTTACACATTTCGTCTTTCACTTCTCCGGTCAAAGTAGCTACGCCATCAGTAACAGTTGCAGTAGCGCCGGCACATTCAGGAGTGGAAGCAAACTTCTCAGAAATATTTTTTTGGATCGTTGAATCTTTTGGTTTGCATCCAATAAAAGAAACAGATGCCGCAACAAAAACGGCAAGCAGAATTTTTGAAACTTTCATGTTTTAATTGATTTTAAAATGAATAATATAAAGAAAACTGCAAATAATGTTCCGTAATGTTAATGGTACACATGATCAGATGACTTCATTTATAAATCGACAGAACAAACAACATCCGTAAAGGCTATAGATTGGAAAATAATAATGCGTGATTTGTACAGAATCAAAAGACTGCAAAAATCATAACACTGCCTCTTTCCAGAACACTTTGATTTTTTTGGTATCAACTTTTTTCCTTGCAAAAAAGGGATTGAAATTATCCTGTACCTGTAGCCAGAATTCAGGTGTGGTATTACTAAAACCTGTTGCCAGCTTAACCGCCATTTCTGGTGTAACCGCTTGTTTTCCATTAATAATAGCCGATAAAGTTTTGCGGGTTGTGCCCAGACCTGTTGCTACTTCTTCAACAGTTAGCTTCTTCAAAAATACCGTCAATAGTTTCGCGTATTAATTCTCCAGGATGTGCGGGATTAAACATTGCCATAATTTTTTTATTTAAGGATAATCAATATAATCAATGTCGTGAATGTTTTCATTTTCTATTCTGAAAATAATTCTGTAATTCTTATCAACTCGTACTGACCAGAATGCCTTTACATCTCCCTTGAACTGATGAAGATTGTAACCTGGAACATTAAATTCCCCAGGCGGGGTAGCGGCATCAAACCTGGTTAAAATCAATCTTATCTTACTCACATGTTGTCGCTGTAGTTTGGAAGCATCGCCTTTTTCATAAAAAATTTT
>DATILZ010000542.1:0-2483 GCA_035475995.1 Hanamia sp.
GGGAGTAACAGAATAAGTCGTATTCCCGTTGAGATGTGATAAACCCTGGATGAAGTCTATTACGTCATTTTTTGTTTGCATCAAAGGATATTGATGTTCGTTGGAAAAAGCCCGTGTGGTATCTAAGCCGCTTCCAATCCAGCTTTCAAGTGTTGGCTTTTCAAAAGAATAACTATCGTGTAAAAATGCCGTGAGACTTGGAGCAATATCAAAATGAGATGAAATAGATGAAAAAGCAGCAGTTCGTTTTAGTAAAGGAGAATAGATAATTAAAGGAACATGGTACCGGTCAATTTTTGTAAGCATGGGAATTTCCGGCATACGATGATCACCGGTTATTATAAAAATTGTTTTCTTAAAATCGCTGCGTTGTTTATAATTATTGATGAAAATTCTAACCGCTTCATCTAAAAATAAAATACTTGCATATTGTGGCTCATATACGCGGTAAGCATTTTTTTTATCGGCAGAAAATTTCAATTGCTCCATTCTTTGTTCAAATAACTGGTCGTATTTTTCCTGATTGTTTAATAAAAATGGACTGTGCGTAGCAACTGTAAAAAGTACGTTTAATTTTGGGTCGTTATCAGTTTCCGGCTGCAATTGCAAATATCTTCTGAATAATTCCTGGTCGCCATATCCCCATGTAAAACCGTTTTGAGATGGAAGTTTTGTATAGCCTTCCGGAAAAGTAGCCTCATCAAAAATATTGTCTATGCCATTTTTTTTCATAAAAAGATTCATGTTATCAAACCTTGAATCTCCTCCATAAAAAAACGCCGTTTTGTAGCCATTATGCCTGGCAATACTTATCAATGATAGATGCTTCGGCATATTTTCTCCTAATTCATTAAACCCGTTTTTTGCAAAAGGTAAAGAGCCTAAAACAGATGGTAAAACGCCAAAACTGCGACCGGCAGCGCTTAAAAAATTGTTCCAGTAAAGGCTTTGTTTTGAAAGCGAATCGATGAATGGTGTAAAGTTTCCCAAAGCCGCGCCTTCGTTTGTAAAAGCGCGTCCAAGGCCTTCTACCAGGATAATTACGATATTGGGCTTCTCGTTACTTTTATTAAAAAATGGCGATAAAACATCCGGTGTTTCATCTTTATGCAGGAATGGAAATTTTGCTTCATCTACATAGATAAAATCTTTAACACGTGGTATGTCGTTTCCAAAATCGCCGGAATAACTATCCGAATAAATATCTGTTTCTATTATTTCAGGAAAAAAATAATGATAGGATTGTGCTATAAAGAAATCGGATTTGTTCAGTACGAATGTCTTTGCATATTCAGTTTTTAATGAACCAATATTTGGAAAAGAAAATCCGGTAATTAAAACAAAAAAAGAAAAGAAAATTATTGCGACAGTAATATATTTATGAATGCGGATTTTTTTTGAAAAATAAATAAAGACGAATAAAGAAAATGCAATTAAAAAAATAAACGCAGTAGTTTGTAAAATACTTACACCACCGGAGGCGCCTAAAGTTTGTTTGATATCTGCCATTGAATAAACAAATAAATCAGCACCCAAAGGAACCATGGATTTATTGAAATATTGTATCAAAGCAAGCTGTAAGAAAAGAAGGAGCGTTCCTATAAAAATAAAAAAAATCGTGGCTGATTTCTTAGAAAAAAGATAAAGTATCAGGTATGGAATTAAAAGAAGAACAAAACTTTTTAGCCAGTAAAAAAAGTAATTCAGTAAGATAGAACCCGCGACCGGCAAGAGTGGCAGCTTCTCTACCTTAGTATAGAAGCCTGCAATTATTTCGTAGCTTCCCATGAGAAAGAGTAGTAAAAAAAACAAAACAGAAAGACGGCAATAGGAATCTAATGCAGGCAAAAGCTTACTCAAATGTTTTCTGCCAAAGGTTTTTAAATTTTTCATTCGGATACTGAATTACTTTTTTTTACCATTAAAACCTTGTCGCGTCATTTCGCCCCACGATTTCTTTTTTCTTAAAAAGTCTATATTGCCTCTGACAGCAGACCATACAACAAAGGGATGAAAAAACACCGGCTCTGCAAATGCAATCAGGATGAGTTTGAAAATTTCTGAACGTCTTTTATATTGATTAAATGTGAGCACTTCAATTAAAATAGCAAACACCGAATATAAAAACCCAAACGATAGAATAAAAGCAAGAAGTAAAAGAAAAAACGGCCAGGAAATATAACCTGCCATTGCAAAAATTGATAAGCCTACAAACCCTGCAAATTCGATGATTGGCGCTAACAATTCGTAAAAGAACCAATATGGATAACTAAGGATCCCCAAAATTCCAAAGCGTTTGTTGAAGAACATTTTTTTATGAATCTGCAAAGTTTCTATCGTGCCACGAGTCCAGCGGTTGCGTTGTCTTCCGAGGATTTTATAAGAAGCCGGAGCTTCCGTCCAGCAAAGCGGATCGGGAATAAAAGAAACTTTATAAGGCAGTTTATTTTCGTGCATGTAACGCCTCATACGCACAATCAGCT
>DATILZ010000543.1:0-7119 GCA_035475995.1 Hanamia sp.
ACAATCTACCATATTCGAATACAAAAAACCTTTCTCTTCTACTGTATATAAAAAAGAAATTAAATTATCATAAAAACCCGATGTGTTCAATATGAAAATTTTCTTATTATGAATGTTCAATTGATTCCAGGTAAGCATTTCAAAAAACTCATCCATAGTTCCAAAACCGCCGGCGAGCACCAATGCAGCATCACATTTTTCATACATCATTCTTTTCCGGATATGCATATCTTCCACTTCAAGCATTTCTGTAAGACCGTGATGCTGATGTTCAGGTATAGCTAAAAAACGCGGCATAATTCCGGTTACTTTTCCACCTCCCGTTAAAACTGCATTGGCTACAGTTCCCATGATGCCTTTGTTTCCGCCACCATAAATTAAAGTAATATTTTTTTGCGCAAGCAGATTACCTACTTGTTTTGCATGCGCACAAAACAAGGGATCATTCCCATTTTTTGAACCGCAAAAAACCGCTAAAGATTGAATTGACATATTTTTATTTATCTTGGAAAAATTTCAAAATTAAAACATACAATTCTTATTCATTTTTAATCTTTCCAAAACGTATCTATGTCTCCTGTTGTATTACTTTCTTTTATTATCGGCTATTTTTTGATGCTTATTTTAATCTCGTATTTCACTTCAAAAAAATCAACATCCAACGCCACATTTTTTATTGCCAACCGCAACTCAAAATGGTATCTCGTTGCCTTCGGAATGATTGGTACTGCGCTTAGTGGCGTTACATTTATTTCAGTTCCGGGAGAAGTTGGAAACCTTGCCGGTTCTCAGTTTCGATACTTTCAGTTTGTATTGGGAAATGCAGTGGGTTATTTTATTGTAGCTGGAATTCTGCTTCCTTTGTATTATAAAATGCACCTGATTTCTATATACGAAGTGATAGAAAGAACACTTGGAAAAGTGAGCCATAAAACGGCAGCAGCCATCTTTCTGGTCTCACGCGTTATTGGTTCAGCATTCCGGTTATATCTCGTAGCCATTGTTTTGCAAAAATTTATTTTTGATGAAATGGGCGTTCCTTTCTGGCTCACCATTGTGATTTGTTTATTGCTCATCTGGGGCTATACTTTCAGAGGCGGATTGAAAACCATTATCATTACCGATACGCTTCAAACCGTTTTCCTGGTAGCTTCTGTTATTCTTTCTATTTATTTTATCTGCAGCAGCCTCGATATGAATATCCCGCAGGCGTTTCATGCGATCAAGGATAGCAGCTATTCTAAAATATTTTTTACTGATAATTTTGTCTCAAATAAATTCCATTTTTCCAAGCAATTTCTCGGGGGAATATTTGTAACAATTGGCATGTTTGGACTCGACCAGGATCTGATGCAAAAAAATCTCAGTTGCAAAAATTTAAAAGATGCGCAAAAAAATATGCTCAGTTTCACTTTTATTTTTGTGCTGATCAATTTGTTTTTTTTAAGCGTCGGTGCGTTACTTTATATTTATGCAAATCGCGAAGGCATTCCAATTCCATTGGATTCAGTTACCCATCAGCCAAGAACAGATTATTTATTTCCCGATATTGCATTAAATTATTTTAAAGGTGTTCCTGCGGTGGTTTTCATGTTGGGCTTAACCGCTGCAACCTTTGCCACCACTGATTCCGGCCTTACTGCGCTCACCACTTCTTTCTGTATTGATTTTTTAAATTTTGATAAAAAGAAAGCATCTGCTGAAAAAAGCATGGAGCGTACAAGAACTTTTGTTCACGTTGCTTTTTCGTTAATTATCCTTTTCGTTGTTCTCTTATTTAATGCAATAAATAGCGCATCAGTGGTAACCGCAATTTTTAAAGTGGCAACCTTTACTTATGGCCCGCTCATTGGTTTATTTGCATTTTCTTTATTTGCCAAAAAAAGACAAGTAATGGACAGAGCCACACCCGTTATAGTGATTCTTGCGCCGATATTGTGTTTTTTTATTGATAAATATTCAAAGGTTTTATTAGATGGGTATGTGTTTGCAGATGAGTTGATTATTGTAAACGGGCTTCTTACCTTTATCGGGTTGTTAATTATGTCTAAAAGAAAAACATCAGAAGAAATAAAATTATCATATGCCTGAATTAATAAATGAAAAAGCAAACGATTATGCAACTTCTTTTTCTGAACCTACAGATAAATTGCTGCAGGAGATTGAAGAATTTACTTTAAACCATCATGAACATGCCAATATGCTGAGTGGCCCTTTGCAGGGTAAACTGCTGGAGATGCTGAGTAAAATTATCAAGCCGAAATATATACTCGAAATAGGAACGTTCACTGGTTACAGCGCATTATGCCTCGCGAAAGGACTGCAGCAAAACGGTTTTTTACATACCATAGAATTGCGTGAAGAAGATGCAACCATTTCACAAAGTTATTTTGCAAAATCTTCACACCCGGAACAGATAATTTTACACAGGGGAAATGCGTTAGATATTATTCCTCAATTGAATGAAGAATGGGATTTGGTCTTTATTGATGCCGATAAAACCAATTATATTAATTATTACGAATTAACTTTGCCGCGGTTAAAAAAAGGCGGAATAATTCTTGCCGATAATGTATTATTTCACGGTGAAGTTTTGAAAGAAAATATTTCCGGTAAAAACGCCATTGCCATAAATAATTTTAATGAACATGTGGCAAAAGATGACAGCGTGCAACAGGTGATTCTCACGATGCGGGATGGGTTGATGATGATTTTGAAAAAATAGATCATTCATATTTTTGAACAAAAATTCCTGTTTATAAAATGAACAAGGCGATCATAATTTTGTTGTTTTTTTGCGGTTGTTTTTTGGGAAGCGTTGCTCAGAATATGACGGCACAGCAGTATATAGATGAATATAAAGACCTGGCTATCAGTGAAATGAAAAGGATGGGCGTGCCGGCAGCTATTACACTTGCCCAGGGTTTATTGGAAACGCAAAGTGGCAACAGCGATCTTTTAAAAGCCTCAAACAATCACTTTGGAATAAAATGTAAAAGCACATGGACAGCAGAAACTGTAAGCCATGATGACGATGCTCCGGGTGAATGTTTTAGAAAATATAAAAGTGCGGAAGATTCTTACCGCGATCATTCTAATTTTTTAAGAGGCAACAGCCGCTATGATTTTCTATTTCAATTAGATCCTGCAGATTATAAAGCATGGGCTTATGGTTTGCGAAAAGCAGGTTATGCAACGAATCCAAAATATCCGGATATTTTAATAAAATATATTGAAGACAACAACCTCGAACAATATACGATGGATGCGATCAACGATGTTCCACATTTCGATGTTGCAAAATACCAGGATGATAAAGCAAATACGCCTGTTGATCCGGTAAATACTTCTGTTAAGGCCCAGGAAAATGATTCTGATCTGGCCATGCCCACAAATCTTACGATCAACGGAGTGAAGGCTTTGTATGTTCCCAAAGGCACGTCTTTACTGGCTGTGGCGACGCAACATAACATCAATCTTGAAAAATTATTAACGATAAACGATCTTACCAGAGATGGGATCCTGCAAAAAGGCCAATACATTTTCTTAGAGAAAAAGAAGAAAGAAGGACAGCAGGATTTTTGCATTACGGAGCCCAATGAAACGATGTATGATATTTCTCAAAAGTATGGAGTGATATTACAAAATCTGTATTCTTATAATCAATTTACTCCCGATGATTTTATTGTAGCAGGAACAAAAATATTTTTAAAGCTGCCGGTAATCAGGGAAGTAACTGCAAGCAATGCTGAAAGCGCAAAGGTGAAAGCGCAAAGCCAAAAGCAAAATGCTCAAATCTCCAAGCCAAAAGCTCAAAGCCACGAAGTGCTTCCAAAAGAAAGCCTGTACGGCATTTCAAAGAAATATGGCGTTACCGTTGATGACTTAAAAAAATGGAATAATCTCACCACTGATCATATACAAACCGGGCAGCAGCTCATCATTTCAAAATAATTTATGCCCACTTTAAAAGTACACGATAAAGAATTTATTCCTTACATCACATCTGAACAAATAGAAGAACAGGTAACAAGAGTTGCTGCAGAAATTAATAAAGATTATCAAGGCAAAAAGCCTTTGTTTATTGCTATTCTGAATGGCGCTTTTATCTTTGCTGCAGATCTTTTTAAAAGAATAAATGTAGAAGCAGAAATTTGTTTTATTAAGCTTGCTTCATATAAAGGGGTAAAATCTACCGGAAAAGTAATTACGGCCATCGGCCTTGATGCCGAACTATATAACCGCGATGTGATCATTATTGAAGATATTGTAGATACAGGCAAAACTTTATCACAGTTTTTACCACAACTGGAACATCATCATCCGGCATCTCTGAAAGTAGCCTCACTGCTTCATAAACCGTCGGCAACAGTACATTCCATCAATATTGATTATCTTGGTTTTACCATTCCCGATAAATTTGTGGTGGGTTATGGATTGGATTATGATGGCCTGGGAAGAAACCTGAAAGAGATCTATCAATTGATTTAAGCTTCCTGAAAATAATTTAATTTCAAAGGTTAGAAGAATTCAAATACATTTTCTTGAAAACAATTCTCACCATATTTGCTGCAATGTTTGTCCTTCATCAAACTTCTGCTCAGTATTATATACGTGGCGAAGTGAAGGATGAAAAAAATCAGCCTTTGCAGAATGTAAAAATATACATGCCTGAAAAAAACTCGCTGTATGCAAGTGGCGTTTCCGGTGGTTTTGGTATTCCTACTTCTAATGTATATGATTCATTAATTTTTAGTTTGGATGGTTATATTTCCCAGGCAATAAGAATTAAAACGCAGGAATATCAGCATATTATTTTACAATCATCCTTGTCAGCATCCCATACTTCCAAACAAAAAATGGTTTCAATTACCAGAGGAACGACTGGAAATATTTTGCCCATTTCTTATTATCTTGATGAAAGCTACAGCAATCTTGCAGAAAATGATTTTATAAAAACAAACGATAAAACCAATACCGAATTTTCGATGCGTATTGACAAAGCATCTTACAGTAATATCCGCAGGTTTATCAATCAAAATACCAAGGTGCCCGTGGATGCAGTAAGAATAGATGAGATGTTGAACTATTTTAATTTTAATTATAAAGAACCGGACGCAAACAATGTTTTCCGTTTGCAATCGCAGGTTACTGATTGCCCATGGAATCAAAGCCATCGTTTATTATTTCTGAATTTATCCGGAAAGAAATTAAATCTTGAACATGTGGCGTCTTCGAATCTTGTTTTTTTGATTGATGTTTCGGGCAGTATGGATTTGCCAAACAGGCTTCCGCTTTTGAAAGAAGCTTTTCAATTACTGGTAAAGAATTTAAGAAAGCAAGACACCGTTTCTATTGTAACATATGGCGGATCTGTAGGCGTTTGGCTGCAACCAACCAGTGGTAAAGAAAAACAAAAGATCTCCAAAGCGATTGAAGAGTTAACCGCTTCAGGTGATACACCGGGGGAAGCAGCAATCAAAATGGCGTATAAATTAGCCGAAGCAACTTTTATAAAAAACGGGAACAACCGTATCATCCTGGCAACCGACGGCGATTTTAATATCGGTCAAAAAAGCGAAGAGGACCTGGAAAATCTGATCTCAAAAGAAAAACAATCGGGTGTATATCTTACCTGCCTTGGTGTAGGAATGGGAAATTATAAAGATTCAAAAATTGAAGTTTTGTCCAAAAAAGGAAATGGGAATTTCGCTTATATAGATGACGTCAGAGAAGCGGAGAAAGTATTGGTTACAGAATTTACACAAACGTTGTATTCCATTGCCAGCAACGTTTACATAAATGCCAGATTTGATCCTAAGTTCATCAGCCAATACCGTTTGATTGGTTATGATAATAAAAAAAGTATTATCGCCGAAAATAATTATGAACTGGAAGGAGGCGAAATTGGCTCTGCTTCCGGCAATACGGTCATCTTTGAAATTATTCCTTCGGCAAAGGATTCTTTAATCAGTAAAGCAAAAAATATTGCCGATTTTGCTGTTCATTTCCGCCTGCCAAATGATACTGTGGAACATATTATTAACTATCCATGTACGGAAAATTACAAAAGGTTTGATTCTATCAATAAAGACCTTCAGTTTGCTACAGCCGTTGCAATGTTTGGATTGAAATTAAGGGAATCCAAATATTTTCCGGCGCAAATCGAATGGAACACGATTAAAAATATTGCCGCCGCTTCCTTAACTCCGGATAATTTTTTGGAAACAGAATTTATCGGTTTAGTGGATAAAGCAAAGGAGATTTACAATGAAAGGAAGAAAAGAAGGTTTTGGAAAAAAGAAAAGGATTGAGAAATGCCGGTTTTTGATATGAAAAGTGTGGTGTAAATTTTGCTTACAGTATTTTTCAATCTACTCATCAAAAAAATAAACATTATGCACGTCATTCCATTTTTATTAAAAGAACTTGAGCAGGAAGGAAATACTACCCGCAAATTTTTTAAATTATTAAAACCAGAAGATTTTCAATGGAAGCCACATGAAAAAAGCATGAGTATAAAAGAACTCGCCAGGCATATTGCAGAACTTCCGGCGTGGATTGATATGGCAATAAATACCAACGGTATTGACTTTGATAAAATGCCTTACGAACCAAAGCAAGCTAATAATTCGGATGATTTATTGAATATTCTGGAAGATTCTTTGAAAAAAGGGACTGATGCATTATTAAGTGTAAGAAATGAAGATGACCTTTTGGAAACATGGACAATTCAAAAAGGTGAACAGATCATAGCAGCAATGACTAAATTTGAATCGGTTCGCGTATCATACAGCCAGACAACACATCACCGTGCACAACTTGGCGTTTATCTTCGTTTACTGAATATACCGGTTCCGCAAAGTTATGGACCAACAGCAGATGAGCCTTTTTAAAGGCATTGGTTGTGGTGTTAAAAAATAAAGAATAGAAAACCCGGTAAAGAATAATAAGACTAATTTATGGTTTACATTCCTTATGGTATCTTTTGCATTGCCATTATTATTTTCATAATGAATGGTTTTAAAAAATCACTGACAATAAAAAGATCAATAGAATGATCAGAAATAGCGGGCGGTTTCAAAACACTATTTCAGTTTTATAAGCCCGAAAAGAAAA
>DATILZ010000544.1:0-8800 GCA_035475995.1 Hanamia sp.
CGTTTGAAATATTTTGAACCTTATCCAAACAATTTCACCGGGCGTAACGGAATTTATAATATGGGCAGAAATTTCAGTTTACGTGTAGATGTTCCGTTAAGATTTAAAGGATAAACACTTAATTATCTGATTGAAAGCAGATTGTTAATTGAGTTTTTTATTAAAAACAAAATATAGATTTGCTTTATTTATTTGTTTACCGTGCAAAGAGAATATTCCAATTACATCAATCCTTCATCAGCAAAACTATAATATCCTTCATCGCTTACGATCAGATGATCTACTACTTCTATATCCAGTAGTTTTCCCGCGCTTTTTAGCCGCGCAGTAATTTCTTCATCTGCCCTGCTTGGCCTCAGGCTTCCTGAAGGATGATTATGGCACAGAACCATCGATGTGGCCTGCACTTCCAATGCTTTTAAAAAGACAATTCTCGGATCAACAATTGTATGACTGATGCCGCCTTTGCTCATTACTTCAAAATGTTTTACTTTATTGGATTTGTTCAAAAAAACAATAGCAAATACTTCATAAGGATGATCTTTCAAAGAAGCTTTTAAATAGGAAGCGAGCTGGCCACTGCTCGTCAAATGTGTTTTAAGGAGGTTTTGAGTACCATGCCTCCTTCTTCCCAATTCCAAAGCAGCGACTAAAGTTACCGCCCTGGCTTCACCAATTCCGTTAACTGTCATCATTTCTTTTATAGAGATCTTGCCCAATTCGTCCAGGTTATTTCTTCCCAGGTTCAGTACTTTTTTTGCTACGTCAATAGCGCTGTCCTTTCCACTTCCCGAGTTTATTAAGATGGCAAGAAGTTCAGAATCGCTCAGGCTCTCTTTACCTTTTGATAAAAGTTTTTCGCGTGGACGATCATCTAATGCCCAATTTTTAATAGAGGTGGAAGAATTGTTAAGACTTTCCATGAATTTGAGTTTATTTCCAAAAATATTAATTATAATTTCGCCAAACTAATTATTTGCCTCACAATTATTTCTATATGCATCCTAATGTAAAAATCTTTTCGGGAACCGGTTCACAATATCTGGCAAAACAAATTGCTCTACGATTTGGAGAACCTTTGGGAAAAATAAATATTCAAAAATTCAGTGATGGAGAAATTGGCGTTGAGTACCTTGAAAGTATCCGTGGCCAGTTTGTTTTTTTGATTCAAAGCACTTTTTCACCTACCGATAATTTGATGGAATTGTTGCTGATGATAGATGCGGCCAAACGTGCATCAGCTTATAAAGTAATTGCTGTAATTCCCTACTATGGCTATGCGCGGCAGGATAGAAAAGATAAACCGCGTGTGGCAATTGGTTCAAAATTGGTTGCCAATATGATAGTTGCTGCCGGCGCAGACAGGGTAATTACCATGGATCTGCACGCTCCGCAAATTCAGGGATATTTTGACATTCCGGTAGATCACCTCGATTCTTCAGCGATTTACATTCCTTACATTGAAGATCTGAACCTCGAAAATCTGACTTTCGCTGCTCCTGACGTGGGAAGCGCTAACCGGATCAGAGAAATCGCCAGTTATTTTGAAG
Organism: Hanamia sp.; assembly: GCA_035475995.1. Taxonomy (GTDB): domain Bacteria; phylum Bacteroidota; class Bacteroidia; order Chitinophagales; family Chitinophagaceae; genus Ginsengibacter. The sequence continues at coordinate 1,551 of DATILZ010000544.1, forward strand.
TAGATATGGTGATTTGTGATAAGCATCGGAAGAGGGCGAATGAAATTGCAAGTATGGTAGTAATTGGTGATGTGACAGACAGGAATATTGTATTAATAGATGATATCTGCGATACCGGCGGCACGCTTTGTAAAAGTGCAGGATTATTAATAGAAAAAGGCGCACGAAGCGTGAGAGCATTTTGTACACATCCGGTGCTCAGTAATGGCGCCTACGAAAATATTGAAAACAGCGTATTGGAAGAATTGGTTGTGTGCAATACGATACCATTAAAAAGGAGAATTGATAAAATAAAAGTGGTTTCTGTAGCAGATTTATTCGCAATTGCCATTCGCAATGCTTATGAAAATAAAAGCATCAACAGCCTTTTTATCAGAAGTAAAATACATAAGAAAAACCTGGCGGGTTAAAACTAAAGGTGAAAGCTCAAAGCTGAAGGCCGATTTTCTCCCTGCTAATCTCATTATTCACTACGCGCCATATATTCAATGGATTTTCATCTTTTAATGCATCCGGCAGGAGTTTATTTTCCCAGTTTTGAAAAGCTACCGGCCTCGCAAAACGTTTGATTCCATCTGCTCCCACAGAAGTAAAACGCGAATCGGTTGTAGCGGGAAAAGGGCCTCCATGTTGCATACTCAGGCATACTTCCACGCCTGTCGGCACTCCATTTAGAATAAATCTTCCACAAATATCTTTGACAGTTTCTATCAATTCCCCGTTAGAAATAAAATCATTATCCGTTGCCATCAAAGTGGAGGTTAATTGGCCCTCCAGGTTCCGCGCTATTTCAATCATTTCATTTATATCCTTACAGGCAACTACCAGCGAAAAAGGTCCAAAAACTTCCTGATGCAAAACAGGATTTTGAAGAAAAGCTTCTCCAGCCGTTGTTGCTATCGTTGGTATTCCTTCATTTTCTTTTTCCGGGATTTCTGAAACAGAAACCATTGTTACATTTTTCTGTTTCAATGCATTATTTCTTTTTTCATTAAAGGCTTTTGCAATTCCCGGATGCAGCATTTTTGCCGGTGCTGTTTTTTGAATTTCTTTTCCCAGTAAAGCAATAAATTTTTGCAATTCCTCGCTTTCAATTCCAAGGATTAATCCGGGATTGGTGCAAAATTGTCCAACACTTTGTGTAATTGATGCAGCATACATTTTTACAATTTCCTTATAATCACTTTTTAATTTTTCCGGCAATAAAAATACCGGGTTCACACTTCCCATTTCTGCAAAAACAGGAATGGGAATTTCTCTTTGATTGCCCCAATCGAATAATTGTTTTCCGCCGGCAAAAGAGCCGGTAAAACCTACTGCACTTGTGCGTTTGTGCATTACCAGCGATTTTCCTACGTCAACAGAAGCCCCATGAATATGTGCAAAAATTCCTTCCGGCATTTTACATTTCTGTACTGCTTTTAAAATAGCAGCAGCAACCATTTCGGAAGTTTCTGCATGAGCTGGATGTGCTTTTACAATGACAGGGCAGCCGGCAGCAAAAGCGCACGCCGTATCGCCGCCAGCCGTAGAATATGCAAATGGGAAATTACTGGCTCCGAAAACAACCACCGGTCCGAGCGGTAGCAGCATTTTACGGATATCATGCTGTAGTGTTCTTTTATCCGGATTTACAGTATCTATTGTCGCTTCCAGCCATCTTCCTTCTTCACTTGCCTCCCCATATTGATTCAATTGAAAAACAGTTCGTATCAATTCACTTTTCAGCCTTGCTTCAGGCAGGTTTGTTTCAAGTATCGCCGTCTTAATCAATTCATAGGCATTATTTTCCAATTCACTTCCTATTGACCGCATAAAATCTGCTCTTGATTTTAAAGGCATATTTCTATATTGCAAAAAAGCCTTCCACGCATTTTCCATAGCTTTATCTATCTCTTCTGTTGTTGCATCTTTATACATTGTAAATGTTTTTTTGGGTAAAATGAAATTCATTTAAATTACTTCTTTTTTTTCGCAAATAATTTACCAATTATGAAGGACAGAAAATTTATTTTCAGTAAAAGGATAAATAAGCTGAATTCTTATTTCCAATGAAGCGTTTATCAAGAACAATATGAGTTGATGTCAAACAACACCAGCATTCTGAGATACGAACTGCAGAGGACTGAATGCACATTCATTAAAAGTAGAAATATGCTTACTTATTCCACTGTTACCGATTTTGCCAAATTTCTTGGTTTATCTACGTCACAACCTTTGGCTACGCCAATATAATAAGAAAGTAATTGCAAAGGAATAACGCTCAAAAGCGGCGCTACCACCTCATTTGCGGGCGGCACAAAAAACACATCATCTGCCATCGAAGGAATAATATCATCCCCTTCGGTAATGATGGCAATCACTTTTCCTTTTCGCGCTTTTATTTCCTGGATGTTGCTTACAATTTTTGCATGGTATTCATCTTTTGTAGCTACAAAAACTACCGGCAGATTTTTATCAACTAAAGCAATGGGACCATGCTTCATTTCTGCTGCAGGATAACCTTCAGCATGTATGTAAGAAATTTCTTTCAGTTTTAACGCACCTTCCAATGCTATTGGAAAGTTATATCCCCGGCCCAGATATAGTGCATTGATGGCATCTTTATATTTTTCAGCGATCGGTTTTATCAGGTTTCCATCTTTTAAGATCGCAGCTACTTTCTCAGGAATATTTTCCAATTCTACCAACAGCTCACTATATCTTGATTGTTCAATCGTTCCTTTTTCTTTGCCAATTTTTAAAGCGATCATCATCAATACCGTCAATTGCGCGGTAAACGCTTTTGTAGAGGCGACACCTATTTCAGGGCCTGCGTGTGTATAAGCTCCTGCATCAGAAACACGGGAAATCGAAGAACCAACCACATTTACAATTCCAAAAATAAATGCGCCTTGTTGTTTTGCTTTTTCTATCGCTACCAAAGTATCCGCAGTTTCACCGCTTTGCGAAACAGCAATGATTACATCGCCTTTATTTATGATTGGATTTCTATAGCGAAACTCTGAAGCATATTCCACTTCTACCGGAATGCGGCAAAGTTCTTCAATAATATATTCAGCCTCCAAAGCCGCATGCCAACTGGTTCCACAGGCAATGATAATATATCGCGGGGCATTAATCAATGCTTCAATATGATCCTGGATTCCTTTCATTGTAATCGTTCCTTTTTCTGCATCCAGGCGGCCACGCAGACAATCATAAATGGTAGCCGGCTGTTCATAAATTTCTTTCAGCATGAAATGGTCATAACCGCCTTTTTCTATCGCAGCTAATTCAATATCCAATTTGCTGATATACGGCATTTGCCTTTCATTACCCAGGTTTTTCAGAATGAGTTCGCCAGCTTTTATAATTGCAATTTCATAATCATTTACATAAACGACCTCCTTCGTATATTCCAGCATTGGAGTAGCATCTGAGCCAAGGAAATGTTCATCTTTTCCAATTCCAATTACCAGCGGGCTTCCTTTTCGCGCAGCGATAATGGTGTCGGGATTATTTGCATCCAGCAATAAAATAACATAAGCGCCCGAAACTCTTTTCAATGCGATACGCACTGCTTCTTCCAGCGGACATTCGGTATTTTTTTGAATATCCTCAATAAAATTCAACAAAACTTCTGTATCCGTTTCACTTTTAAAAGTGTAGCCTTTTTTAATCAGTTCGGCTTTTAATTGAGCATAATTTTCAATAATGCCATTGTGGATCATGGCAAGTTTTCCGTTATTGCTTTTATGCGGATGTGCATTTACATCACTCGGCTCGCCATGTGTAGCCCAGCGGGTATGACCAATGCCGATATGAGCATTTACGGGTTTACCAATTAATGATTCTTCCAACTCCGCAACCTTCCCTTTTTTCTTAAAAACTTCCAATCCATTTTGATTAATAAGAGCAATGCCGGTACTATCGTAGCCACGGTATTCCTGCCTTTTGAGTCCTGTAATGATAATGGGATATGCCTCCCTCGGCCCGATGTAACCAACTATTCCACACATAAATTTTTTATTTTTTTATTGCACAAATTAAGGAAAAAGTGTTTATTCACTGAATTTAAGAAGGAATAATAAAAGTGCTCGGGCTGATTCTAATCACCCATTCGTATTCCGCCAGTAAAGCAACGAATACCCCAAATTTCTGTTCAGATTTATTAAAAAAAGCACGTCAAAAAATGAACGTGCTTTAATTATTTTCTGTGTCTTAAATTTTTATTCCTCCTTTCTTTCAGGTTTTAATTCTCTTACTGTCTGTGCAGGCTTTACCACATCTATATCACTTTTCTGTCTTACAACTTGCCTCGTAGATTGCTCAGTCTGACGCATTTGATTTGTTTGTTGATTATTTGAAGGAGTTGTATTGCTAAATCTTCTGACCGGTGTACGTGGCTCAGGATTTACACTATTATTCTGCGCCGGATTTAGTTGCTGTTCCTTTCTTACTGGTTCCCTTGATATATTATTCTGAGGAACTGTATTGCGGTTTACCGGTTGATTACCACTCTGACGAAACGTTCTGCTAGGCGGTGTATTTTGTGCCGGATTGTTCTGAGGCTGCGGATTCCTGATCACCGGATTTTGCTGAGTACGATTTTCGGGTTGTTGATATTCCGGTGAAACTCTTGGGGTTGTATTATTCCTGTTCGGCACTACCCTCTGAGGAGCATTTACCGGTGGTTCATTGCGGTTAATCTGCGGAGTTTGCTCTTTTGGAATTTGCCTTACCGGTGCAGTTTCATTATTTATGTTGTTTCTGTTAGGAACAGTATTTTGTGTACGTATCTGGTCAGGAGTTACAACTCTTTGTGGTTGCGCATTTGAATTATTTGTTGTTGATTGGTTTACCACCGGCCTGAAAACCCTCAGTGTATTATTACTGATTTGTGCAGTCCCTGGTTTGCCTGCCTGTACTACATTATATTGTTTAATTCTGCTGCCAGTTGTTTGTTCTACTTCCCTTACCGGAGGACCTGGATTATACACAGGACGGCCCTGGTTACCATTATTAATAACCGTATTGTTATTGATGATAGTCGTATTGTTGATGATCGTTACATTCCTTGATGGACTTACATAATAATTATTGATCCTTGGATTACTGATATAGCGACTGGGTACAAAAGCCCAATTATTATACGGAATGGAACCTGCAGATATATTTGCATTCATGCCGGGGCCCAAGGGAGCCCAGCCATAATAATCGCCGCCGCCACGCCATGTTACCCATGCCGGCGCCCATTCATATCCGGGAACCCACATCCATCCATAAGACATATCCTGCATCCATCTTCCATAGTGAAACGGTGCCCAGCCCCAGCTGTAATCTGAAGCCCAGGTCCATCCATAATTGGTGTAAACCCAATGGCCATTGCTATAATAAGGCCTGAAACCAGGCTGAGAAGGAATCCAAACGTAACCATATTCGCCATAGTTCATCCAGTTGCCATACGGGCTCAGATCATTGTAAAATTGCTGATAAGTAATCTGAGGCTGTTGTTGCGAATACGACTGATCATATTCGTCGGAGTTGCCCTGGTAATATCTGGAACTACTACACGAAGAAATGCCAATGAGAATCAGAAGTAATGAAATATTGTATAAATGTTTCATGATGTTTTTTGTTTAAATCTTAGACTGCAAAAATGAAGCAGGTTAAAAGTGCTTGAAAATCAAAAACGTTGTTTAACGTCATATTAACGCATCTAAGGGATCAAATCTTGTGCTAACAATTTTTTTAAGACATTAAGTTAAAATAAAAACTTAATGAAAAATTAAAACGAAAAGGTGTTTATTCAGCGCTAAAAATTTATGCGATTGCTTATTAAAATCTGCATAATCAGTGCCAAAAAAACTATCTTCGTTGTATGTCAACTTATAGAGAAATTTTATTAAAAAAATACCACCAGGAATACCAAAAACTAAACGAAAAGCAGCGCCAGGCAGTAGATACGATCGAAGGACCGGTAATGGTAATTGCAGGCCCCGGCACCGGAAAAACACAAATTCTGGCAGCCCGGATCGGAAAGATTTTATTGGAAACCGATGCACTCCCACAGAATATTTTGTGCCTTACCTATACTGATGCAGGTGCTATTGCCATGCGAAAAAGATTACTACAATTTATTGGCCCTGATTCTTATAAAGTAAATATTTATACATTTCATGGATTTTGCAATGATGTCATTCAGCAAAATTTATCGTTGTTTGAAAAGTCTATTCTAAATCCTGTTTCTGAATTGGATAGCATTCAGCTTTACAAAACACTGATCGATAATCTTCCCAAAAATAACCTGCTGAAAAGGTATCGCGGCGATGTGTATTATGAAATAAAAAACCTGCGGAGCTTATTTTCGACCATGAAAAGAGAAGGCTGGTCTCCGGAATATATTGTGGGTTGTATTGATCAGCATTTGGAGAAAATAAAAGACTATGAGGCATTTAAATATAAAAAACCTTCAGTAAAATCAGGGGTAAAAATCGGCGATTATAAATCCGAATATTTTGCAGAAATAGAAAAAATGGAAAAGCTGTGTGCTGCGGTAAATGAATTTAATAATTTCCAGGAATTAATGAAGCAGCGGGGCTTGTACGATTTTGACGATATGATCAATTGGGTGATCAATGTTTTTAAAGAAAATAAAAACGTGCTGCTAAGTTACCAGGAAAGATTCCAATACATTTTGGTGGATGAATACCAGGATACGAGCGGGACACAAAATGAAATTGTAAAATTGCTGATTAGTTTTTGGGATGAACCAAACGTTTTTGTTGTTGGCGATGATGACCAGAGCATTTTCCGTTTTCAGGGAGCAAACGTTGAAAACATGGAAAACTTTGCCAATAGTTATGAAAAGCTTTTAAAAATTGTCCTTTGCGATAACTACCGTTCTACCAAACCAATTCTTGACATTTCAAAAACTTTGATTGATAAAAACCAGGAACGGCTTATTCATAAATTTCCCGGATTGAGTAAAGAACTGATTTGTTCGAAAGAAGCATTGAAAGAATTTACTGAACTTCCATTTATTACAGAGTACAATACATTCAAAGACGAGATGGCCGATATTACCAATAAGGTTCAAAGCCTTGTTGAGCAAGGCGTGGCACCTGGAAGGATCGCGGTAATTTATAAAGAAAATAGTTATGGAGAGCAACTGATGAAATATTTCCGGTTGAAAAATATTCCTGTTTATTCTAAAAAAAGTATCAACATTCTGGATGATTCCTTTGCAAAAAAGATCATTCAGATCA
>DATILZ010000545.1:0-1583 GCA_035475995.1 Hanamia sp.
ATTTTGAGCCCAAAGGAAGTTATACGTTTTTGAAGCGCTTTCAATTTATGAATTCACCTGTTATTACTGCACAAGGTGAATTATTCAGGTAGTTTTCATTCAATTCTCGTTCAATCAAAAAAAAATCAAATGAACAATAATCAATTAAAACAGGACCATTTTAAAGTGCTGCCTCAGAAAAAAGAAGAACAACAACAATATTTACCCGGTCGCGGAGCACAATTTAATACGAAAAATAAGTTCCTAAAGAATCAATCAGCAAAGGAAGAAATAGAATCAATTGATGATTGGGAAGAGGCGAATACAGGCACGCAATACCTGGAACAGGAAACGAAAACAATTGTAAATAAAGTGGATAGTCCTGATCTTGGAATGATGTACAGCATGAATCCTTATGCAGGTTGTGAACATGGATGTATCTATTGCTATGCACGCAACGTGCATGAATACTGGGGTTATAGTGCTGGTTTGGATTTTGAAAGAAAGATAATCGTTAAAATGAATGCAGCCCAAATGCTGCGAAAACAACTGATGCATCCAAAATGGGATCCGCATCCAATAATGCTCAGCGGCAACACCGATTGTTATCAACCAGCCGAGCAAAAGTACCGGCTGACAAGAAGTTTGCTTGAAGTTTGTAATGAATTTAATCAGCCGGTAGGAATTCTTACAAAGAATTCGTGGATCATAAAAGACAAAGATATTTTGCAGGAGATGTCAAAAAAAAGATTGGTTTCTGCTATGGTTTCTGTTACTTCTTTTAACGAAGATCTTCGAAGAGTAATGGAACCAAGAACAGCAACGGCGAAACAACGTTTAAAAGTTATAGAAGAATTGAGCGCAGCAGGAGTGCATATGGGAGTAATGATGGGGCCAATGATACCGGGATTAAACGAACATGAAATGCAGCGAATCATGAAAGAAGCAAGTGAAGCAGGCGCAAAATTCACCGCTTATACATTTATTCGTCTGAATGGTGCAGTCAAATTTCTGTTTCATGATTGGCTGTATAAAAATTTTCCTGATCGTGCTGATAAAGTGTGGCACCTGATTGAACAAAGCCATGATGGAAAAGTAAATGATTCCCGTTGGGGAGTACGGATGCGCGGCGACGGAAGTATTGCCGAACTGGTAAATCAACAATACAAAAAATACGGAAAATTATATGGAATGAATGGCGACCGGTGGAAATTAAATACCGATGATTTCCGAAGGCCGGGGGAGCAGGGGAGATTGTTTTAAAACAAAACAGTAAATATGATAAAATCATATTTTAAAGGAAATAAAATGCTCAGTTATTTACTGAAAGAATTATTGAAACATAAGAAATATAGCATTTGAAAAAAAATCATTCAACTGCATTATAGAAATCACTAATTTTAATCTCTAAAAAACTTATTTAAAAATTTAAACCTGTTAAAATGAAAAAGAATATAATTCCAAAAGGGATTTTTTTAGCTGTTGTTGGAATGTTGATGACTTCATTAATATTTGCCCAGTCAGACAAATCGAAAAGGCCAAGCCCACCTGAAACCGCAAAGGGGACAGTAATGGGAGCGAATATTACCATTAATTATAGCAGC